>JAUUNJ010000047.1 GCA_030844625.1 Roseburia sp.
CAGAAAATCTAAATTCCCACCCCCTTCGTATCTCTCAAAAGTTTCCTCGTATACTTCATTCCAGTCTATGTATTTTAACCGGTTACCCGGTCTGCTTGCCTTCAGTCCCGGATGATGGATATGTTCTGCATTCTCCCTCTTTTTCCAGTCATTTTTTCCTTCATATGCATACTTCATTAACTCATCACTATCTTTTACAGATACTGCTCCGGTCACAATCAGATATGCGCACCAACTAATATGCTCAAGATCTGCCAGTTTATCAAACTTTCCGTTTTCTTTTGCATCTAACACATCCTCATTGAACTGCTTCATAGCATTTCTGGAATCCATATTTATTCCCACTGATTGCAGTTTGTATCTGATATGCAACGCACTTCTCTCTGAGGATACTATGCTGTAATCATCTTTTTGAAAATTCTGCTCAATCTCCATCCAGTTTGCATCCTTATGGGTTTCCCTGTAATAATAACCGTGAATTTTTAATGCTCTCTTATAAAGATTTGTCTTAAATCTATTTTCGTTATATTTGTCAAATACTTTTTGCAATCCCATTGGATATGCAGTAATGTTTCCCCCAATACTCTGGCTCACATTATTTTCTTTATATACATATCCCACAAAAGTTTTAGTTTCCGTAATGTTTGAAATATAATGAAGCAAGGCTTGATTTCTTTTCTCATCTTCATCCAACAATATGAAATAATTACATTTCTCCTTTATTTCTGCAATATGATTTTCTGTTTCTCCAGTATGCAGATAAATATTTGCCAACGATCTGCTTACTATCCTTTTGTCAATCCTATCATTGATTACTTCTGAATTAAGATATGCTTTAACTGTATGTCTTAGTTCAGGATTACTTTTCTCTGCTGAGAATTCGTTCCAGAATTCCAGTGCATCTTTTGATATGATATGAATATTTAACTCTCTGCCAAGCATCTGAACACAGGGGATTATGGACTGCAGCATTTCTTTTCTCAGTGCGTGATTACCTGCCAGTGCAACATTCAGGCTTCTATCATCCGTCTCATAATCAAATACCGGAAATTTATCCAGCATATGATAGGATAAATATAAATAATTGGCTTTGGCAGCCCTTTTCTTTGATAAGAATTCTGTGGATGTTAACATTTTATAACACTCTTTTAAATCTGACATAAAATCTGAAACAGATCTATATCTTTTAATTACTCTTTTCTCTAATGCCTTCTTTAATATACATGATAGCTTTTGTGAAATCTCTCTGCTGCATCCATAGTTTTTTTTCAACATATTTTCTATGTTTTTTGCATCAAAATATTCCATTGGATCCAAAACATCATTTAATAATAATTGATACATATAGAACCCCAAAGAATATATATCATTTTTCTTTGTCATATATATTTTTTTCTGACCATAAAAGAAACTTACATCGCTTCTTGATTTATCAATAAAGAATTTCATTTCCGGAGACAGATACTTTCTGTTAAATCGTATTTCTTCCAGTTCAATTTTGTCTAATTCATTTAAATCAACAACACTGTCAACATCAAAAAGCTTAATTTGTTGTAATTTGTCTATATATAAAATATTTTCCGGTTTAAAATCCAGCATGATATAATTCGTTTCATGAAGTATCTCCAATGCTTCCAGTATTTTTATGCACACCAGTAGTTTTTCACTCAATGTGCTAAAATTATTTTCCAGTGCTCTTCCGGAATGAATATCATTTATTATGTAAAAACTATCCCCAAACTGACCATATATTATGGGTTTAACCATAATATCCATAGCTTTGGAATTTGACAGAAATATTTGTTTTTGATAACAATCCCGAAACTGCTGCAGCAGTCTGTTGTATTCGGAATTGTTCTTTGTCAGCCGGGAAACTTTTAATTCTCCATTCTCAAGTCTGTCTATATCGAACAGTCCTTTTTTCATGTCCGGATAAAATTCCTTAATTATTACCCTTTTATCACCATATTTGTCTAACAATTTTCCCTCATACACCAATGAAGTAGTTCCTTCACCAACATATTTGTCAACTTCCACCACTGCCGCATTATTAATTTTGATTACAGTGCCACTTGTGGCATGTTTTCTTGCCTTATTCATTAGCATTTATATGCATCTCTCCTTCTATGATCTCAATAATTGTTTCGTTGTCATTTTCTCCCGATATTACAATTTCACATTCCTCTTTTGTCTTGAACCTGATGATTTTATAGTTTTTATCCTGATACAGCTTTGGAAACATATACACATTTTGTTTCTCCTTGGTTTTCCATGAATATAGTTCTTCCCATAAACCACTATCTTTATTTTTAATCAGCAGTTGAAATGTTTCCCCCTTTACAGCATTTCCATTTTTATTTCTTATAAAAAAGCAATGTATCAACGGATGACTTCTGCTATACAATGCTTTATACAGTTCATAGGGCTGATCGCATGCTAAAAGCAGCAATATAAAAGAATCATATGGATATCCTGTATTAAATTCAAGGAAACCACATTTATTCATAATCTCATTGACTTCTATTGAAAAATCAGACTGCAATTCATCCAAGTCCAATTCCCACAATCCTATTTCTTCATCATTTAGATATTTCTTTGAATAAATAATCAGAAAGTATGTCAATATCATGTTTCTTATAAGTTCCTCATCCTCATATTTCTTATCTTTATCTTTCTGCATGAGAGAATGATTAAAATTATTTAAATTAAGTAAATAATTTTTATCATAATTCATTAAATGAATCTTATAGTCTTCATATTTTTCTGCATACTTTTTAATTTCTTTATCCTGAATGTCTACCTCATCATCTCCCCGCATATGTTTTAATAATAAACTGTAATTCTGCTCAAACTCAGGAATTTCATTCTGGACGCTTGCCTCTATGTATTCTTCATTTGGAAATACTTTCATTGCATTAACAGCAGTTACATCTGCTATCTTTTCATCACAACAATATAATTTCTGATTCTTTTCAAAAATATTAAATACTCTAATATTTTTTTTATCTCCATCCTGTATTTTATTCATAATTTCAGTCAAATTTGTACACTCTATTTCAATACTCTGTTCACACTTAATCCCCTCTGATTCATAAGTTTTATCCACTCTATAATGATATATATTTCCCTTGCTTTCAAAACTTAAGATTGTTCCCTGCGGAATACAGTATCTTCGATCACATTCAACGCATACATAATTATCATGTTTATCACCTGGGCAATAATGTAATGAGCCATTTCTAAATACATATATTTTATGAATTCCTTCCACCTGTGCATCTGCCACAAGTTCCTGTCCACCCTTTATGGGGTCTGATAGGGGCTCTGGGTTACTCTCCATTGGGATTACACGCATTTTCAACGTCTTTAATTTATTAATGCTTTCTGTTGTTTCATAACTGCATGTATATACCTTTCCTTCCTGATCTGCAATGTCAAAAGATACTTTTGTTCCAACGGGAATTTCTACATCCGGAGAACATACAATTTTAAAATAACCTGTACCATTATCTCCTTCTGTTGTGAATCTGATTGCTCCACCCAAATGAATTTCCTTTATTTTATCTGCATTTTGGTTTGCTCCCAGCATAATATTTATTTTTCCATTACGTATATATTCTTCTTTTACCATTTTTGGTGCACGGCGCCTTTCAATTTTCCCCGTATGAATTAATGCGTCTCTGATTAACGGATACATCTTTTCATCTGTAACGGACCGTACTTTTAACTTTTGTTCTACATATCTGGTAGTAAACTCATAATCCTTATTTGTTTTAAAATAAACCGGAACTATTTTTTTTCTATTTTGCTCCTGTACAATAATATTTGTCCAAAATTTTGTTCCTTTCTTTAAAATAAAATCATCATAATATCCTATATTAACCGTTATCCTATGTTGAGCATTATATTCTTCCAGCATTTTTCTTAATTTGTTGTCTCTGAACACTGCTGCTTCCTCATTCGAATCCTCATTTTTTTGAAACAATCGGCTTATTTCAGAAATTAAGTATTCAATCTTCCTTCCGGAAGTTCTTTTTGCCCCTTTAACTGTATTTCCTATTTCTTTCTTTTTGGCTCTTTTTTTGTATTCTGCAGACCGGATAGATTCTGATAAATATAGATTTTCCCCTAAAAATAATAATAACTGCTCCTCCTTTTTCTTAAATATCCAGTCGCTGTTACCATTCTTTTCACTTACCTCTTTTATGATTTCTTTAACTGTTCCAGTGATTAATTGAGTATATCCACTCTTTTCCGGTACCTCTGTCTCTTTCATTATTTCAACATCCGAATAAATTTTTTTTAAATTCTCATAACATTCAAAATAATTCTTTTCCCCTGCAAACTCCAATACGATATAATGAAACACTCTCGCTTTGTCATAATAATTTACGGATTTAAACAGTACTTTTTTTGTGAAAAATGTGTAATCTTCAATACTCATTTTTGTTCCAAAAGCCAACTCTTCCAACAGTTTACTTTCATTCTCTCCCCTCTTAAATTCCAGCAATCTGGAAAAATATTGTCTCCAATATGCTGTTTCGATTTCTGTCTTGTCCTCCATATTATTGCCTTGCACAGCTTTTTCCCATTTACTCTCCAGACCGTTTTTCTTTAACCATTTATGAAATATTTCATTATCATAATTCTCCAGCCATGTAAAAAAGCCATTTTCTTCAAATTTCTGACGTACTTTTTCCGACAATGCGGCAGTTAGCATATCATCTTTTATTCTTATACCCTGTTCTAATTCTTTATAGATTTCTTTTATTTTTTTATTTTTTTCTCCACAGATGCTTAACAAATAACAAATAACATATTTATATCTTGGTTGAAATTTAAACTCTCCAATTTTGTCAAAAAATTTTGTTGGACATTTTACCACATCATCATACTCCCATCTCTGAAGATCCTCTCTCTCATTTATACTGTCTTCATCAAACAATTGATACCAGTCTTTACTTTCTTTCTCAACCCGCTCTGTTTCTCCTGATGTGATTCTTTTGTTCATTATGCGTCCTCCCTGCTTAATAAAATAACACTCTGATCATCCTCCTTTCCTGCAAACTCCTCTTTACTGCATTTTGTTCTCTTTATAAATTCATTCCATTGATTTTTATACAATGGAAAATTGTAAACACCATCTGATATGAGTATAATTTCTCTGGTGTTTTCCAATTCTCCTCTATATAACTTGATATTATTAATAGCTGTTTCCGATGTGGATAATACGGTCTGATTCGAAAAAAGCCCATTTGTAGGATAGGATAGGATTTTTATCTCTTTATTTCTAAACAAAATTATACCATCCCCAAGATGTACTGCACAATATAATTCTTTTTCTAAATCAATGCAGACACCTAAAATTGTAGATGAAAACTGTTCTTTTGGAAAATTGTATTCGCTCATTAATTTTTCAATAATTCGCTGCATCTTTATCAACAGTGTATATGTTACATTCTCCTCCTTTTCTTTCATTATTTCATCAAATTCATTTAGCAAAAAATCATTGATTGCATCTGCTATTTTTTCACCGGCAAGAATGTTAATATCGTTGTCTCCCACACCATCGACCAATGCAATTGACTGTCGATTGCCAGATTGTTTGTATGCCACTCTGTCCTGGCATAGCATTTTTCTTATTTGATGCCTCTTTCCTGTTTTTTTCTTCATATAACAGTTCCATAGATTTTTACTTTCTTCGTCCATTTATATTCTCCTTCTTTTTTCCCCGGATTAAGTTTCGAAGGCAACCTGCATAAATACTAAAGGCTGCCTTCCGCTTAAACATTATTTACTATCTTTTCAATTTAAGTACCAACTCTTTTACCGGCTGGTCGTCACAATATTCTTCCAATTCGGCTTTAATTCTCTGCAATTCTGCCTTATCACCTCTTCTGTATGCCTCTTCGATTCTCTCAGCATAATCATAATACTCACTGGTTGATAATGTTTTTTCCATAATGTTTCTCCTTTCTTTGTACGCCTTTGGGCGAAATATTTTTTACACTGTCACTATAACAAATATATGAAAAAATTTTTTTTGCGGAAAAACCTTTTTTATTTTTGGATGGGACAATAAAAATATCATTACAAGTGTACATTTTTATTTCTCCACATTATTTAACATCAATATTTCTTTTGTCCGCTCATCAGCATATGCCCGGGCATCACGTTCTAATGGTTGTGTTGCATATCCTATATAGCTTTCCTCCGGAGAGATATAATTTTCAAAGTTATTCTTCCACTCCGACAATTGAAAAAAATACATTAATTCGGATATCTCTTTCATATCTTCTGCAGCCAAAACACATTGATAGCAATAAGCATGAAAGGTTTCATGAATGACAGTATTCACTACTTCGGAAACATCACTTGAATTCATATGCTGCCTATCTATGTAAACTTTATTTTTCTCCAGATTTTCATTGTATCCTCCCAGTGTACCATCACTCAGTTTTGACGCAGAAAGGGTAATTTTTTCGCACTTCAATTTTTGAGAACACTCGATATCAACTACTTTCTGTAATAATGTAATTTTTTCTTTTTCATTTAACCCTCTCCATGTATCTTCATCCAACTTGGAATATATTTGATTCCAATTATCCATTTGCTGATTAGAATTATTACTTGCTTCTATTGCATAAAATGGTAACATTCTTGCACACAATGTGAGCACAAACAATATTACAATCGTTACGTTTGAAAATTCCAGCAAGCGGTTAATAATCGCAATTCTGAACTGTACAGCCCGTCTACTTTTTTCAACAATAGAGTGCCAGTTTCGATATATTAATATCATCGAAAATACTGCCAGAAGAAAACTCACGCTAAAAACAATGGCTGTATATTCTTCTATATATTTAAAGACAAGAATTATTCCCATGGGAACAACTGCCAGATATATATCCTGACAGGAAAGATCATAAATATCTTCTGATTTCATTTTTAAATACATATTTATTACAAACATAATTATCATTAAAATCCGCCAGATCATTATTACCTGTGATTTTGCTATTTGCATTCCAATCAGATTCATATGTATGGAATCCGCTATATATGACCTGAAAATAATTCCTGTCATAACATACCAAAACAAATAATCTGCACTATCTTTTATAATCTTTTTCAATGTGTTCATCTGAGTTCTCCTTTTGTACATCCATATTTCTTGAGAACACCGTAACATGCCTGCAAAAATAATTTTTTTACACACAAAAAACATCTCGAACGCCACATTACCTGGCATTCGGGATGTTCTTCAATACGCATCTGAATGAATCTTCATTCCATGTTATAAATTACTCCCAGTCCCACGTCCATGAAAATTCATCCTCTGTCATTTTCTTGTAAAATGAATCATGATCTATAATATTTTTTATCTTATTTTTGTATTTTTCCACTCTTCCTCCTAAAAATATTCCATAAGCATCAATATATCCTTTGTCTTTATCATCAATATCCTTATAATTCTTGCTAAAGAAAATCCGTGCCCTTTCCCCCTCCTCATTTTTCTCTTCTATGAAATATATAACCAACAAGTCAAAACTGCTTTTTTCAAAGTCACTCTCTTCATATATTTTTTTCGCCAATGATGTACAATTTTCCGGAAATTTTTCATCCATCTCCATATTCAATGATATACCTGTTGCCTGATCTAAAAATGCAATTGTTGCATCAGGACAAATACTACTAAGCCTCTTTTTCATCTCCTCTTGGTCTTTTTGTTCAATATTTACAACACCAAACTGTTCCACAGAAGGAGTCTCTCCCTCGTCATTTTCATCAAATTGATATGTATCAAAATATGGAGTCTGTGGAAAATCTGTTCCATCCCATATTACCTTAAGCAATTTAAACATCCATACATTGTTTTCATCCACTGACTTACTTCCCCAACAGGATAAATCGGTAAACTGAATTTTACCGTCTTCTGTCAATTGATCAACACTGACATTACTATATGGGATTTCATTTACCATCAGGGTCAATATATTGTTATTGTTTTCTTTTGCCAATGCTATCAACTTTTTTATCTTTTTAATTTCCCTTTTACTATATTCTTCATTTTTGTCCTTTATATCAAAACTGAATGCATATTGAGTATCTTTCTGATTCACTGCTGCGCTATAATATTCCTTATAAAACGAGTACTCTTTTAATCCTGACTGTATTTTAAAACTTCCCTCAGGTGCCACAAGAATTTTCATAATATCCTCACTCATGTGTTCCAATCCTGTTTTAATTACAATATTAAGTTCTTTATTCTTATCTCTCCTTGTTCCAAATGCATAGGGCTGTTCTAATACATCCATACGTTCTTTTATTGCTTTCTCCGTATCCAGCCATTCACCATCCGACAAATCTTCATCATCTACCTCATATACGATAGATACTGTTCCTTCATCCAAATCCTTTTCGTTACACTGATTCTTCCCTACAACCTGTCCTGCCTTATCAATGTTCTCCCACTCTGCTTCTATACTGATTGCTACTTCAAACTCTTCCGTAGTGGTCTCATTCTTCCAGTTATAAACCATTAATTCCGGAAATTTTCCCTGAATATCATCATTGACTATATAAAAAGTTTTACCGTCTTTTTGCGGATATGTATCATAATAATAATAGGAATCACTCTCTAAATCCTGCCCGAATGTAAATCCATCTTTCCAATCAGAAATTTTACCTGCTAACTTTTGGGCACATTCATCAGTCAATACAACTTCTATATATGGATATGTGTCCTCTTTTATTCCCAGAGATTTTGTATCTGCACCCTCAACCTTACCTTCTTTTAACTTAATGCTTTGAAAATCACTTCTCTGTAATTTCACATTCCTCTGGTCTGCTGATGTTGATTCATCAGAATTGTTAAATGCATACAATTCCATCGGTCTGGATACATAACATTTCATAACCTGTTCAATATCAATATCATAGCATACCTTTTTCGGAAGAATGATTTGTATAGAATCTTTTTTTATCTGAAAATCATATTTTTCACCGTCTGCCAATATATCAAGTCTCTTCTTCACTTTTTCCACATTGGAATCAAAATCTTTAACAGACATTTTCTCCGGCGCAGTAAGCGTGATTTTATACATAGTATCCGGATCATACACAAACTTTGTATTTTTGATAATAAAGAATCCCCCCATTATCCCCAATGCCATAACTAACACTGCGCTGAGTGAAATAATAATATTTCTCTTCATTTTTTTAGAAATATTATAACTGTGCTTCTTGTCTCCCCTTACAATCCGATATCTGTTTTTCCGCTTAATACTGCCTTTCAAAAGCGCCTCTGTTTTTTCAAAGGAATCGTTGTAATACTGCTTTTCATAAGGAACCTGAACCCCCTGCATTTTATCAAAACCTTCCATATCTGCCGGAAGATTTTTCGGCCATTCAAACCCATACATCATAACCGGAATTATTTTTTTATTGTTTTGAAGTGCATACCTTACCTCTTTCCTCACCCAGCATTTTTCTTCATCTTCACAATTTACCAATGCCCTTGGCGACAGAATAACAATCATATAGATACATTCATCTATTTTTTTATATAATTGTTGCTCATAGTTTCCCTCGCGTAAATCGTTTGATGATAGAAATGCCGAATATCCTTTCTTGTTCAGTGCATCATGCAGATCTTTTGCATAATTCCAACCATCTTCACTCTTATAGCTGATAAAAATATCTGTTTCTCTCTGTATTTTCATAAATTATCCTCTTTGCCTATATTATTCATATTTGCTTTTGCTTATTATATCAACATTTTTTTCATTAATCTATATAACGCTTTACAATTTTCTCTCCCAATTTGCAACTTTGTAAATTTTTTAATTCTAACAATAAATAAAGGTATCTCCGAATTTCGAAGATACCTTTATTTTAAATTAAATTAATAAGTAAACAACTGTGTCCAATATTTTCTACCCGCAGAATTCTGATAATATCCAACACCTATTTTGGTAAAATTAGCATTCAGAATATTAGCTCTGTGACCTTCACTGTTCATCCATGCATTCATTACTGCCTCCGGTGAAATCTGTCCCCATGCAATATTTTCCCCTGCCCCCCGGTAACTGATATTGTTCTCTTTTAATACAGAACTAAAGCTGCTTCCGTTTGGTCTGGTATGGGAAAAAGATACTTCGATCTCTTTTGCTCTGATTAATGCTGCTGCCTCAATATTTTTATCCAGTACCACCTTACTTAATCCGGCTTTCACTCTTTCCTGATTTACTAAATCTACTACCTGCTCTGCATAAGATTTATTTTCAGGTTCTCCAGATACTGTTGTTGTATCCTCCACACTGGGTTTACTTGTTTCCGGAATGTTCTGATCAGGTTTGCTTGTTTCCGGATTATTCACACTTGGCTTTTCTGTTTCCGGAACATTATTTCCCGGACGATTGGTCTCCGAAATAGTTGTTTCCGGCTCCACCTTATCTGCGCCATTTTCCGGCGTACTTGTTTCTTTCTCATCCGTACCCGGTTTATTGATTCCCGGATATATAATTGTAGGACAATTATCCAATTTCCCATTTTCTATATCTATTTTTAAATTGGACAATACTTTTTTCAGTTCATCCTCACAATTTGCATTTCCACCTGAAATCACATATCCCTTCATATTAGATAATTTATTCGTATTATATGTTGCGGCATGTACCGAAATAACTGAAGCTGCAGTTACCACAGCCGTCATTGCTGCCACTGCTGCTAAAAATGATTTTCTCATAGCTACCTCCTGTAAACTTGTTTTATAACCATTTCGAAATGTTACATTTTTGTTACAAAAAAATACTATCATAGAAATCAAGGGAAAACTACCTGTAAAATATGGAAAGGCTTCCCCAATTGGGGAAGCCTCCAAAAACTCTTAATATGTATTTTGTCACTGCAGATTTTGTTCATTCATCTTCTCAATTCTGTCTCTCATCTTCATTCTTTCAATTGCGTACAACCTGTTATTCCTCTCTACGGAATACACCAACCCCATTTCAGCAAGCTGACAAAGTATTGCCGTACCACCGTAAGAAATCAAAGGCAGAGCAATACCTGTATTGGGCATCCAGTTAAGATTAACTGATACATTAATAATGGTTTGAAGTCCTATATGAAGAAAAACACCCATTGCCAGTACAGAACCAAAAGCATCTCTTGATGATCGGGCTACCCTTACAATGTGAAAACACAGATAAGCAAACAGTCCCAGTAAAATGAGTGCTCCAAACAGTCCCAATTCTTCACATATAATTGAAAAAATCATATCATTCTGGGATTCGGGAATGGCTCCCAGTTTCTGAGTAGAATTACCCAGCCCTTTTCCAAACAGACCGCCGCTGGCAACAGCATACAGACTTTGCAGAACCTGATATCCCTGATTTTCAGCGTACCGTTCCGGATCAATAAATGCTGCAATTCGGCCCACACGGAAACTCATATTCTTCAACTCTTCTACAGTAGGCAGATTTGTTGCTATATTGTGTATATATAAAACCACTGCAATAATCATAAACACTGCCACTATTATATGCATTTTCCATGTTCTCATACATACAAAAGTTGTCAAGAATGTAATTCCCAGTATTACCAGTGCGCTGCTAAGGTCATTGGTACAAATATATACCATTACTGCCGGCACAGCTCCTCCAATCCATATATACACTGTAAGTATCTGAGAACCACGGGCATTAAAAAAGCGATAAACCATATACGCGAGAAATATTATGGTCGATATCTTAACCAGTTCGGCAATCTGAAACTGAATAAATCCAAGATTAATCCATCTGCTTGCACCGTGGGAAGATACCCCTAACGGTGTCTTTACCAAAAGA
>JAUUNJ010000048.1 GCA_030844625.1 Roseburia sp.
GATCTACAGAGTAAAGTTGATCCATATTTAAGACCATTATATGATGCATTATATTTGTTTTTAACTCTCAGAGAAAGAACATTTACATTGGTAATGGATACATCCTGTATTCAATTTAGCGATGAGGATTTGAGGAAGGTAATGAGTCTGAAATATATAGGGGATTGGCTGCTTCCCAAAAACTGTTACTGTGAAATCAGACAGTTATGCCGTTCAAAGATTTTTGGCAAAAGGGCTGAAAATTTCTTAAAATACAAAGAAGAAAAAACGCCGGAAATTATTTTGGCTTCTAACATGGAAGATTTTTATGGAGAACAGTCCCAATTATGTGGAAGAGCAAAAAGTGAGAACGAGGATTTTGTGTTTCTCTTTGCAGACAAAATGAAGTTAAGGGAGTTTCTGGAACATGTAAAAATAAAAGAAAATTACTTTGTTTTCTACACAAAGAGATGGGATTTTTTTTCCAGACAGCCGGATATTGATCAATATGGAAGAATTATGACTGTAAAAGATGCTATTGACAGATTGGCAGAATTATTTTCCAAAAAAGAGTCGATCTCTATGTATAAAATAGGTGAAGGAAAAGAACCGAATATTGTGGTTACTGAGAAAGACAGGCTGATTGGGGTGAATAAAAGCGGAAGTGAATGCATTTATTCATTAGGAGAAGAAATCGCTCGTGGGGGAGAGTCCGTGGTATATGAGGAAAGGGACCATCCAAACATTTTATTAAAAATCTACAAATCATCTTTTTCGAATCATAAGGTACAAAAGATAAAACATCTCATGCAGATGAAAAAGGAATTTCCTTATCTTGTAATACCCACAGAGATTTTATATAAAGAAAAATTACCAGTCGGTATTGCCATGAAAAAGGTGAGAGGTGTTTCGTTAAAATCTATATTATGCAGCGGGAGTGGGATAGAGACAGAAATCGGGCGAAAAATGGCGCTATATTTACTGGAACTACGTCTTAGCAATATATATGTAGTGGATTTAAGTCCTGCAAACATTTTCATTACAAAAAAAGGAGATGTGCGTTTTATTGATACAGACAGCCTGCAACTGGGAAACTTTGCTTCCGGTGTGAAACCAATTAATGATTATACGCATCCGGAATTAGTTGGAAAAAATATACTGTTATATGATCCGATGCATGAAAGTTTTGCTTATTCCGTCCTTCTCTTCCAACTGCTTATGTCAACGGAATATCATCCGCTGTTTCAGATATCGGATCATATAGATTTCTCAGAGAACGTGGTCTATTATGGTAAGATAAAATTTCCTTATAATGATGACATATATAATCAGAGAGTCAATGAAAATATCAACCGAATATGGTGTGAGCAGCCATCGCAGATAAGACAGTTTCTCAAGGAACAAATGAACATTGAAAAGAATTATTCACTGGGCGTGTGGATAGATTTAATTGAAAAAAATTATTAATAAATACCTGTATATAATTAGGAAGAATATATTAGGAGGTACGATTATGAGAAAAGGTATTGCAAGAACAAACAGAAAAAAGAAAAGCAGTTTTTACGTAGAAAAAAAAGGTTATGGTGCCCAAAAGAGGCTTCCCGTTGCCTTACTGATTGATGTAAGTTCATCTATGAGAGGAACCGAAAAGTTGATTAATCACTGTATTAAAAGTTTTATAGAGAAACTGAAAACAGACATGAAAGGACAGGTAGACTTTTTGTTGATTTTTTTTAATGGTGACACCGTAATAAAAATCAAATTCCAGGCACTGGACAATATTGATAAAATAGAAAAGTTTTTCATATCATCGGAGGATATTTATGGATTTACTGATACGGGAAGGGCGATTTATACAGCAATTGATTGCCTTATAGAAAAAAAAGAAGAATATAAGAAATCAGGAACGCTTTACCATCAGCCTAAAATTTTTCTGGTCAGTGATGGACGAGTTTCTGCATATGTTGGGGCTGAAAAAAGCTTACAGGGGCAACTGGAAGAAAAATACGATCATGCAGCCGAAAAGGTCAGGGAAATGGCAAACGCTGATAAACTTGCTTTTGCTGCCGCTGCAATTCAGAGAAAAGGGGGGGCCTCTGCAAATATTAAGGAACTGGAAAAAGTAACAGATTATGTAATAAGCGTATCGGATCAGAAAGAAATGAAACTGGCAAAAATCGAGCAGTTTTTTGAGTTTATGGTTCAAACAATTACTCAGCAGGAAACCCCGCTGGGGGAAGTCTTTCATCAGTTTTTGGGAAGAGAATAAGGTATTGGTATGGCATACAGAAAAATAAAAATATACTCCTATAAAACGCAGGGAGATTATCACAAAAAGACAGGGAAAGACTGTCAGGATGTTATCAAAATTAAAATTGTCAAAGAAAACGAAAAAACCATCAGAAGAATCTTATCTCTTTCTGACGGTGCCGGAAGTGCAAAATATGGGGGTATCGGGGCAAGAGAGAATGCAGAAGCAGTGACCGGATATTTTGAAAAGATGTCTTTAAAAGAATTTCTTCAATTACCTGAGAAGAGACAAAAAAAAGAAATCTTAAACGCATGTCAAAAAGCTATAAATAAGCAGAGTATTTTAAGAAAATGTACTGACAAGCACCAATTCTCAGCTACACTGCTTTTGGTTGTTATAGAGAAGAATAAAATACTTGTGGCACATCTGGGAGATGGTTATATTGCAATGTCAGATCAGAGCGGGAATAATTTAACATTTCAATCAGAACCGGATAACGGATCAGCAGCAAATGTGACATATTTTACGGTAAGCCATAATGCGGTAGAGCATTTAAGATTATCGGTGATAGATACAGGGAAAATAGATGTCAGCAGCCTTGTAATGACAAGTGATGGGTTATGCACCATGCTTTCTAACAGAGGTTATGGGAAGATGGAAAGCACGGTGAAAGAGCTATTAACACTTTTTCTTTCCGGGAAAGCGCAAACGAAAGAGGACTTAAAAATTATCCTTAATGAAATGACGGAACTTCCCCATGAGGAAAACAATGATGACCGTTCCATTATACTGATGACTTTATGTCCACATGGAGAGTTGCAAAAAGGGAAACAGATTCCAAATATAAGTTTTTTTCATTTTATAACAAAAAAAGTGAGGAGAAAAAAAGATGACAAAACAATTGGCAGAAAAGATTAGATTTTGTTTAAAATGTATTAATGAATTAAATGCAAGAGAGAGAAACGGTGTCCATTATACGGCTGATTTAGAGGAAGAAATAGGAAATGGAATGATGGGGCATATTTTTAATATTACCGGTCCTCATCTGACAGAAGAGGCAGTTATGAAGGTAATTTCGCTCAATGACTATTTTGCAGAAAATAATATTAAAACCAGTGGGAACAATCATGAAGGATATTACAAAAAAATGTTAGAATACTGTCACAGCGAAATGGAACTGTTGAAAAGCTTAAATGAATCTCCATATATCACAAAATATATAGATGGATATGTTTTTGAAGAGGAGAATGTATTTATAATTATTATGAAAAAATATGAATGCCTGGAAAATCTTGTAATCAATCAGACAATTACCGAAGCAAATATTATACAATTGGGAAAAAATATCTTAGGGGCACTAATAGAGTTAAAGAAACGTCACATAATTCATCGTGATATAAAACCTGCTAATATATACTGTGAAGTTTCAGAGGAAGGAAATCACAAGTTCGTGCTCGGTGACTTTGGAAGTGCCAGAAAACTATTTGCATCCGGCTTTGGTCAGGTTACGGTAATTGGAACTGAACAATACATGGCACCGGAAATCCGTTACGGATATAATATTAATTATGAAAAAGATACGTCTGACCTATTTTTATTGGCAGCTACCATGTACACCATTCTTTCCGGAGGAGATACAGTAAATACATATACAAGAGAAGGAAAGGTTCCAAAACTGAATTGTAAAAATAAACAACTTGCAGATATTGTGATGAAAGCTTTGTCTTATAATCCACAGGACAGATATTCCAATCCCGAAGAAATGTTGTATGCTCTGGAACAGTTAAATCCCTTAGACAGTTGTAGAGATGTTATTCATTTTAATAAATATGTGTATGCGGCAAAAAATAAGATAGAAATGGGAGAAATAGAAGATGCTGTTAATTTACTAAAAATAGGGATAAAAAGCGAAAATAAAAGACAGACGGCGTGCAAAAGATTGTATTTTTATTTGCGGTTGAGACAGGGAAAACTTTCAAAAAGTGATAGTAAAGAATTGAAAGTACTTGCAGATGATTATATTGATCCGGCAGCTCAATGTCTTTATGGTGTCCATTTATGCGAGGATCAAGGCGATAGAGAGGAAGGAGAGAAATACATCAAAAAATCTGCTGAAAATGGGTCTGTTATTGGAAACTTTTTATATGGAAGAATTTTATACAGAGAAGGGAGAAGAGAAGGAATTAAATATTGTGAAAATGCTGCCAGAGAAGGGCTGGTGCCGGCAATCTGTTACCTAAAAAAAATAAGAAGAAAAAATGCTGGCTATATTCCTGATGATAAATTATTGCGGCTCATGGATGGGACAGATAGTGAGAGTTACGAATTAGACAGAGCTGCATTTTATGTCCCTTATCTGTAGTAAGAGGAAATTATAACGGATACTATGGGAAAGATGCAGGAGTATGTGCCCAATAGGTGATAAACGGGAGGAAGAAATGAGATATTTTGATTTTGAAGTGTTAAATAAGAAACAAAGATATGTCGCAGTAACAACTATTGTTAATGATATAAGGAAAACGGTTATATGGACAGAAGAGGATAGAGAAAAGACATGTCGCAGGATAGGTGAAGAATTAAGCAGATTTACAGACCACCAAACGATAAGACAAATTAGAGCGTTTCAGAGATATCTGGTGAATATGCCGGAAATATTCTATAGTGAAGAACATAAAGCATGGGAAGTTTCGGAGCAATTATTAGATATATTAGAGTTTGATGAGGGGAAGATTGTCAAGATTAAAACATTAGCTCAAAGTAATGAAGAAGACAATTGGGCATATAAGAATGCAATAGCAGAGCTTGAATGTATTAGTGGAGATGCGAAAAAATAGAAGGGATGATTATTATATTAAAGTCGAATATATAGGAAACAAAGAAAAGAAAGGCAAGTGGACATATTATGCAGTAGCAATAACAGGTCTTAAACCGACAGAATGTATCACACTTTCAGTAACTTCTACGGCAAAGGCAAATTTGGAACTGA
Source organism: Roseburia sp. (assembly GCA_030844625.1). GTDB lineage: Bacteria > Bacillota > Clostridia > Lachnospirales > Lachnospiraceae > Eubacterium_G. The sequence continues at coordinate 5,217 of JAUUNJ010000048.1, forward strand.
ATAAGGGAACCGATCTGTTAAATATTAGGGTGACAGATTAATAGTAAAATTGCCGAGGTGAAAGGATAAGAAATGTAAAAATACCATTGCGATAAACTTACGCAGTGGTATTTTTTGTGCTAAATTTTTTCAGAAAAATAATGTAACATTTTCCCTGGCAAACTGTTATATAATTAGAAACAAAAGAAGGGAGGTGTGATATGAATAAGAAACTGTTGCAGCAGCTTTATGAGAAATACAGTAGAGAACTTTATTTATATTTATGTTCTCTGTGCCATGACAGAGCGCTGGCAGAGGATTTGCTTCAGGAAACATTTTTGAAAGCAATCTTATCGCTACAGGATAACCATACCAATATGCGTGCATGGCTGTATATGGTGGCAAGGAATTTGTATTTTAATTATGCAAAAAAAGAAAGCAAAAAAATATATATAGAAAATGAGAATGCGCTGGAATGCGAAATGGATGAAGATTTGCTGGATAGAATGATTTTGAATGAGAAGAAAAAAATGCTGTACCGGGCATTGAATCATTTACCGGAGAAAAAGCGGGAGATACTGACGATGCAATATTTTGGTGACTTATCCCAAAAGGAAATCGGAGCAGTGTTACATATCACACCGGAAAATGTAAGGGTTTTGTCTTGTCGGGCAAAACGTGAACTAAAAACTTATATGGAGGGAAAGGGTTATGACATATAGAGAATTGATTGAATTATATAAACAGGGAAAACTGGAAGAAGAAAAGCGCAGAGAGGTTGAGTATGATATAGAAAAGCAGGACGCCATCAGCGAGTATCTGTTTGACAGGGATGAGATGGAAGTATTGGAATTATTGACGAATGAAAAGGGCAACTCAGACCCTCTGAAAGAAGAAAAGAGTGCACAGGCAGATAAATCGGAAAGCAGGGAATTTACAAAAATGATTAACCGTTCCATAAGAAGAGCCTTTATTAAAATGGGAGTGGTTGTGACAGCCCTGATCTTAATTGCAGTATTGTTTATCCAGATTGGTCTTCCAAAACTTGTGTCATCTTATTATTATAATCCGGATAAATCAATCGGGAAATATACCAATCAGATGAGCCTTGACATTGCAGTGTATACAGAACTATTTGTGCCCGGATATAGAAGAGATCAGGTGGCTGTCACTGATAACGGTTATGGAAATTATGAGTTTACCATATATCAGGGCTGGTCAGGCAATGGAAGTTTTACAGATGTATCTGGAAGAATCAGCAGAAATAAGTTAATCTTCTACAATTCAAACATAATTAAAAGACCGTCAGTAAATGTATTCGAGTGGGCAAATACCGATTTGAATCCATCAGGCTCCGTTACAGAGCAGATTAAACAGATGAAAGAGAAATACGGGGAAGATGATGGGGAACATTTTGAGTACAGTGTCATACCGGAAGAGGCAGAAGAAACCATTAGGAATCTGGACGAGAATAAGACATATAATGCTTATATAAGTTTTGACAGAATTATGGATTATGAAGAGTTTGTAAGCTTCATTGAAAAGTATGATGATTTGTATGAAATATGGTGTGCATCAGTTGTAAGTGATAATAAAGAGAGACTGGATGTAAGTGATGCGGGAAATATTGGTTTTAACTATTCTAATGGTGGAATGCATTACATTGAGTGGGATAGAGAAAAATACCCAAATCTTCAGTTATGGGAAGAAGAGGGTGTTGTAAATGACGGATTATTGAAAACAGAGGAAGCTGCCATAGAGCATTTTACGGATATGATTCGCTACCTGTGTGAGCAGTCAGAATTTGTCAAGATGATAGATGATGGGTGTGTCAGTTCCGATATGGCGGAGTATGTTGAAGAGAATGGACTAAAAGTATATGGGTTCCAGACAATGGCTGGGAAGAAAGATTTACAAAAACTGATTGGTGCAGAAGAGGTTTACACAATTGATATAGAAGAAATCAAATAAATGCATATCACATTTATATCACATTGTGATATAATATGCTTAGTTTCGATTATATGCAAAAGAAATAAATAATAAAGAAGGGAGAATGCGTATGATGAACCTAAATTGGAAATCTTTTCTGGCGTTGGTTTTGGCGGCAAGCATGATACCTGCATCAGTTCCGGTTGGAGCTCAGACAACAAAGGCAGCAGTTCAAAGAACAACCCAGATGGTAGAAACAAAAAAAGATAAAGAAAAAAATGAAAAGAATTATGCTGAGGGAGAGGCAATCATTCTATACAAAAAGAATACTTCAACAGCAAAGAATTTTAGTAGTGGCAGTACACTGGAAAAAGACATAGAAATAAAAACAACATATGAGTTTGGTAATTCCAGATCTAACAGCAGTGCAAAGGATAACAGTATTACAGGTGGCAGTGGTGTCTCTGTTTCCCTTGTAACATCGGACAAGTATTCTACAGAAGAGTTAATTGAGAAACTAAAAAAGCGTAGTGATATCAAATATGCAGAGCCAAATTACAGAATTAAGGCGCTGGATATGCAAGACCCGTATAAGCAGTATCAATGGACTCTTGATAATAAGGGACAGAATGGTGGAACACCGGATTTAGATATCAATGCGGATACGGAAGCATTGAAGAAATCGATAAATAATCAGGAAAAAGTAATTGCCCTGGTGGATACGGGAATAGACTATACCCATGAAGACCTTGAAAATGTAGTATGGAATAACCCTGTCAATTCAAAACAGCTTAAAGGAGAACATGGATATGACTTTATCAATTACGATGGAGATCCATTAGATGATAATGGTCATGGTACTCACTGTTCCGGAATTATGGCTGCTACATCTGATAATGGTGTGGGAATTGCAGGTACAGCCAACAGTGAAAACATTAAGATTATGGCTCTTAAAATTCTGGATTCAGAAGGATATGGATATGGAATGGAAGCCATTGGTGCTTATAATTATATTTACAAGGCGCAGCAGTTAGGAGTTAATGTTGTGGCAGTTAATAACTCCTGGGGGGCAGAATTGGATGAGGAGGAAAGTGAATCAGAAATATTTTCTGAAGTCATTGACATGGTAGGAAAGGCAGGAGCTTTATCTGTTTGTGCAGCAGGTAATGAAAGCAATAATAATGATATTGTAGAAGTTCTTCCTGCAAGTCTGGACAGTCCATATATTATTTCTGTTGCAGCAAGTAATGAGAATGATGAACTTGCAGCCTTTTCTAATTATGGAGAGAGCGTTGATATTGCTGCTCCGGGCACAGATGTGCTGTCTACAGTGTCATACAATACATTCAATCCTGTGATATATGATAACAGGGACAAGTTATGTTCAATATATCAAAACTTTGAGACAGGAAATCTTGTGCAGACAATGGAAGACAGCAAGATGACAGGTACTGTGGCTGAAGAGGGTGATATTAGTTATGGTCTTGATTCCGACAGCAAAGGTAAAATGTCAGTCAGCGTTGATGAAAATACATATTTTGGAGTAGAATCTGATGGAACAAAATCTGTTAAATGGACTATAGAAGGAGCAAAAGAAGACGGAGTTTATACATTGTATCTGCCTTATGTGGCAGAAATGTCATCTACTCCTTTATATAGCAGTCTGATGGTAAAGGTTTCCGGACCTTCCGGCTTAGGTCAAGATATTTTTGGAACAGATACATCCCTGTTATTTGTTTCGGACAACAGTATTGATAAAAATGGTAATTACAATGAGGATTCTGAAACAGTACTCGGAGGTGCATATGTTGATGATGGAAATTACTGGAGACTGTTTACCGGACAGGTTGAAGACAGTGTTGAAGAATCACAGCAAAGAGCTATGTCAGTACAGATTAAGGCAGGAGCCGATGGTGATTATACAGTATACATTGACAAAATGGGGGTCAGCAAAGGTGATGTAAATGCAGAGGAATTTGGAAAATATGATTTCTATAACGGAACTTCCATGGCAGCACCTCATATAACAGGTGCCGTGGCAGCAGTTGCAGATGCTTTTGATGATAAGACGGCACTGGAAAGAAAGGCACGTATTCTTGGAAGTGTGAGAAAAAGCGATAATCTGGAGTCCACAGTAAAGACCGGAGGTGTACTGGACTTGTCCAATATAGAAAATCCGGGAATATCTTTAGAGAAAGCAGTTCTAAACGATAAAAAGCAGATTGAAGTACAGGGATATTACCTTACAGGGGCAACAATAAAAGTTAATGGTGAGGTGAAATCTCCGATTGAACATACAGATAACAAAATTATTATTGACGGAAACTTCTATATAAACAAATCAATTGAAATAGAAATAGAGAAAGACGGAACTGTTATTACAGGACAGTATTTTTTCATGAACGGTAAAAAATTTGATAAATTTGAAGGAATTTACGGTGCACTGAATGGCGGTGGAGCGGTTTCAGATGGAGAAAATCTGTACTATGCAGATAATTCGGGAGATGTGTATATAGGAACGCTGTTTTATGAAAATGGTATTAATCAGTTTGACTGGTATGACACTGAACAGGAATATACAACAGACATGTTTGGTGATTCTTATAAAACAGTTGTGGACTATACAATAACAAATGAGTCAGATTTTGTTTGCCTGAACAAAACTCTTTATGCAATATTGTCCATCGATGTAGGATATTCTGAGGATAGTATACTGGCATATTTTGATGAGGAAAAAGGGTGGAAGAAATATGCAGACCTGCCGGCAGATTTTTCCTCACTGGATGGTGTGACTCTGACAGCTTATGACGGGAATCTTTATATTATAGGCGGATTTGATGAGGAAAAAGGTACCTTGTCAAAGAACGTTAAATATCTGAATGCCGCAAAGAAAACCTGGACACAGGCACCGGCATTACCGGAAGGAAGAAGTTTTTCAAAAGCCCTTCAGACAGGCAATAAGCTGGTTCTTACTCTCGGTGCAAATGGTACATATGATGTGCCTAAGAATCTGATTTTTGATGGAAGTAAATGGACCATTTCCAAATCTGACATGGGAGAAATCGTAGAGCCGGAAATGTATTATTATGAAAAGGATAATCAGATGGAAGCATTTTCTGTTGCAAAAGCACAAATCGGTCTGATTAAAGATGGTATTGTGTACACGGATTTAAAGGTGGAAGGTCTGGGAGATACATTTACCTACAATTTGTCAGGAGATAAGTATACATCTTCAGGATATTGCTTAGACAGAAATTCTTTAGATGGGGATCAGTTAGTGGCAACAACAGTGCAGGATAAATTATATGTACTGTATGGATGGGGATACAATGAGGACGATTGGGATCTTGGATTATGGAAGACAAGCAGTTTTGGTTATGAAGATTTATGGAACTCTCTGTTAGATATGGAAGGCAGTATTAATGTATGCACAATGCCGATTCAGAGCGGTTATGTTCGCGTAACGGATAATAGCAGTATGGGAGCATATGTGCAGGGGGCAGGATATTATCTTCCGGGAGATACGATAAAGCTTACAGCACAGGCAGAAGAAGAAAGTTATGTCAAATCATTTACGGTTAATGGAAAGAAAGTAAATGCAGACAGCAAGGGAACCTATACATATGTGGCAAAGGCACAGGGCACTACATATGATATTAAAGCAGCTGCTCAAGCAGGGGAATATGTATCAGAAATCTTAATGGAAGATGAAGTTATTGTACTTGAAAAATCAAAGAATTCCAAAAACACCAGTTATCAGTTGTATTTGGAAATTTTCCCGGCAACTGCAGATAACAAAAAGATAAAATGGACTACAAGCAATGCAAAGGTAGCTACAGTTGACAGTAACGGAAAGGTGAAAATGGCATCAACTGCCAAAGCAGGACAGGAGGCAGTAATACGTGCAACAGCCGTGGATAGAGGTACTGTCTACGGGGAATGTGTAGTCATGATAACGGATGCATCCCTTAGTAAGAACAGTAAAGTAAAGGCAGGAAATTTCACATACAAAATAACAAGCTTTACTTCTAAGAAGAAAACTGTAACGTGCCTTTCATTTAATAAGAAAAAGGCAGCAAAGGCTACGGTGCCTGCAACCGTAAAAATAAACGGATATAAATTTAAGGTTACCGGAATTTCTGCCAATGCATTTAAGAACGGCAAAAAGTTAAAGAAAGTTACTGTTGGAAAGAACATAACATCCATTGGAAAGAATGCTTGGAAAGGATGTAAGAAACTTAAGAAAGTAACAATTAAATCATCAAAAATAAAGAAATTTGGAAAAGGTCTGTTCAAAGGAACGAGTAAAAAACTTACGGTCAAGGTTCCTAAGAAAGCCAAAAACAGTTATAGTAAAAAACTGAAAAAAGCAGGATTCAAAGGAAAAGTAAAATAAGTGAGAGGCTGTCTACTGATATAAAAACTGTGGACAGCCTTTTTCAAATAATAAGAGAACAACAAACAGATATTGGAAATTAATTTCTTGGAAATAAAATTATGTTTTGTTATACTTATATTTAGAAATTATATAGGGAGGTCAGTTTATATGA
>JAUUNJ010000049.1 GCA_030844625.1 Roseburia sp.
TATATTGTTTATTTCAATGGCAACTCCTCTATCGTTCAGAGCCCCCTACACCCTTGCAGTCCATAGAGGCAAAGTTTTATGCGCCTCTGCAGAATTGGGTGTAAAAATTATATCTGTATATCCAGTGAATTACCCGAAGATGGTGCTTTTGTGCCTGCTGCCAGATCAGACTGTATCTGCTGATAAGATACAGTTCCCTTTGCGTTTTCTCCATACTCCTTTTTCAGGCGTGCCAGTTCATCATTATAGATAGATGTAAATACATGTGCCCTTGCAAATTCTTCCTCTGTGCTTATGGCTTTCCAGTTCCTTGATTCAGGATTGTAAGACAATGTTTTATTCCCATTGTTGTCCCAAAACATACAAGCCGCATTCATCTTTCCGCCTGTCTTTCTCATGCTTGATTCATAGATGGCTTTCATATCCTGTCATAAAACTCGCTATATTAAACAATTCCACCGTGCTTATATTGCTGTTCCCGAAGCTTATCCAACGATTTTGCTCCATCCGGGCTATACAAATCCAATAATTCCAAAAAATTACCAGACTCCTTACACCCATTCAATATCATACGCATACTATCCGCATCTTTACCGAATAACATACCCAACAGACTCATATCATACTGATTTTGACTATCACTTAATACTCCCTGCTGATGTAAATCCTCCATAAAACCATAAGAACGAACCTCGGAACCTATTCGCATCGCCACATTATATAAATCCGGATCAACAGTATGAAGATAATTTAGGTAGCGTGTCTCAATATTTCTATTGGGCGTGCCGCTCATCATCCAATTTGCTATATCTTCCAAAGATGCACCTATGGCAGCATCATCAATCAAATGCATCTGCCATCTTCCGCTTTCAGTCTTTGTAAAGGTATATTTTCCATCTTCCGAATACAATGTATTTGACCATGAGTTTTTTGGAGCCGCCTGGTCTCTGACAAGCACTTCAAATGCATCCATTGCAACTCTGTCTGGGATACACTTTTTCTCATCTGTTGGTAATTCCATTTTCCCCAATGCTACTGCAGTTTGCACTAGTTCATAATCCGATATGTTTTCTCCATGATAAAAATAAGAATTTTGTTCTTTCAATTTATCAAATGATGCCGGTAGTTTTACTTCTGCCAACTGTTCTTTGGAAACCTCAGTCCAATCTTCTTTTTTCTTACTACCTGCGGTCTGCATCTGCACTCTCGGACCGTTTGTAATCTTTGTACCATATTTTGCATTTACCATATGTTCTGTTATTGTCACATGTGCAAACTGAAATAAACTCCTTTGGTTTCTTGTATTTCCGTAACCTTCAACTTTCACAGCATATGGAAATGATGACTTCGTATTCAAAACAGAGTAAGTACCTGTATAAAATGTATTTGCCGCTTGTATTCTCATAATATAACCTCCAATCCAAACAGAAACAGCGTCTATTTTCACATTCAATCCCTTGAAAACAGACGCCATCCTTAGCTCATAATATTTATCGACATTCATTCATTTTTCTTTACAGAATGGAACGAAACCTGAAATTTGGGCGTGCCTCTTACTATATCTGTAACCCTATAAGTTTTCGATACTCCTTTGCATTTTCACAATCTGATACAATTCCTGATTGCGCATCCAAGCAAAACGGTAACATCTGCCAATCCTCATTGCCACATGCTCCTACCAATAACAATTGTTCTAAATAAGTATTAAAATCTTTACCCAGTATATATCCATGTCCTTCACCATCGTCATGGCTAAGATATACCACAGACGGATTTATTTCACTCTCTTTCATATCAAATGCTATTGCATCACCATTAGGGACATTCATAAAACCCAATTTTGTGTTTCCCATTTGACTTATAAATATTTGCTTGCTTCTCTGATACTCAATTTATCCATCTTGTCTTTATGAGTTTCAACAAAATTTCTTACCCAATCCTGATTTGTCTTAGAATAATCTCTCAGACTCCAACCGATGGCTTTGTTGATAAAGAACTCTGAACTGCCAAAGTTATTCACTAATATTTTTTCAAGCAATTCCGTATTTGTTCGCTCTTTCCTACAAAGCTGGTGGTCAATAGCAATTCGGCGCACCCAAAAATCTTCATCTGTTGACCACTCCAACATTAGGTCATTTATTCGTTCATCTGTAAAAGCTATAATCTATGCCGAGATACCCCATCACATCGGATACACCTTCTGTCCATCTGGCATACTCCTCCTGAGAATATGCTACTGTGTGCATATTCCCACAAGCATTCCGCAACAGCGTAGACAGCGAACCCGCCATCTTCTGCGCTTTCATATATGCCTCTGTATCATAAGGATCATTACCGCCGGAAACCTCCACACCCTGTTGCTTTACCTTCAATATGTAACCGTCGTTTACAGCGATGCGCATGTCGGATGCAATATTGACGGAATTGCTCAGCCTGTTTAGAGAAGAACTATCTACCAGCTTAATCGGCGTTTTGAGCACCTATACCAAATCCTCTATGGGATTTAACAGATTCTGCATCGAACCATTGAAGACCTCCCTGTCCTTTATTGCTGTATTTTTCACATTTGATGTGAATTGTCTGGTATTCGGATTGATATAATAAGATTGATTATTTGAAATTTCCATTGTTTTCTCCTTTGGTTATGTTCTTCACAAGCTCTGCTTCCATCATAATATTTGCATCATAAGCATTGGAAGCCTTTGCCATCTGCCTCTCACTGTTCCATGACTGAGTCTGTCTACTTCTTTCCAGTTCCATCTTTGCAATTTTTTTATTTAACATTTCCAGCTGCTGTTTCTTAGCCTGCGCCCGCTTTTCCAAATATTCTTCCAGCAGTTCCTTCTGCCTTGCCTTTTTCTGCCGTCCGGCATCAGTTCCCTTTGCGGAGGAACTCCCGGAATAACCGTCATTCTCCTTCATGCCCTGCGTATAGCCGTAACATTTCTCATATGTGTCATCTATATGAGTATACGCAACCACCGGGATATTTCCCCCGAAATCAACAGCCTTGTTCTTCGCCAACGCATCCAGAATCTTCTTCTCATATTCCGGGTCTGACTGCATCCTCTTATAAGCCGCATCCGTTATGTCAATCACCCAATTCATGCCTCTCTGCGAAGGGTGGGTATACAAGCCACACATCTTTTCATTAAAATACTCCTTGTATTCCTCCAAGGTCATATCTTCCGAGGAAACCTGACTTTTGTCTGTGACCTTTTCCGCAGATCCCGCTTGTTTTTCCTCCTTCCTCAAACCCATGTAACTCTTTGCTGTTTCATAATAACTGCCATAAACTGAACCTACATCCATTACTACATTCTCCTTCCTTTTTCATATTTTTTTATTTTATTTCCTTCTGCTGCAGCATTACTGTGACTTTAAACACATCGTTTTTTATTTTGATATCCATATCTCCAAGATAATGGTCTGCCACATCCTTTACATTTTTTAACCCTATTCCATGCTCCATCAAAATATCCGGCAGATCGCTCTGTTTCGTTGTCATCGGGACGATACCTCCATCTTCCCATATCACTTTCCCATCAAAGCTGTTTTCCACTTCAATCAGTAGGAAATGATTCTTTTTCTTTAAAGTCAGATTGATATATCGCTGTTCCTGCTCCAGTTTCTCGCAGGCTTCTATGGCATTGTCTAAAAGGTTATTCAGAATGATACCTATATCAAATGCAGAAATTGTGTCTGTTTCCCCCAAGTTAAATTTTACTTGAAACGAAATACCTGCATTTTCCGCTTTCTGGTATTTATCATTGATAATCACATCTGTGACCGCATTTCCTGTATTGAATTTATAGTCCATAGTCTGTATGGTTTCATCCAGCTTTTCGATATAACTCTCTACTTCATCATATTTCTCACTTGCCACCAGCCCTTTTATATTCGTCATATGGTTTTTCATCTCATGCCTTACTCTGCGAATGCTCCCGTAGAAGTTCTCTGCTTCTTCCAGTCTCTGCTTCATGGCTTTGACCTGTTGTTCTTCCACAAAATGTTTCTGCCGTTCTTTTTGAAGCTCCCTGTAATTCTGGTAGATGTATATTGCCGAAATTTCCCCCACATAGATAAGAACCGCAATTATCGGTAATTTCCACAACATTTCCTGCTTGTCATCATACAACAGAAAAACTCCACCCTCGATTTGCACTACGGAAAGGTCTACGCTTATTCCTACAATCATACTCCCTACAATATTCAGTACTGAAAGGAATATCGTTTCCTGCCATCTCAGCATAAACGGTTTCTTTACGATTTTTATCACGACACCTGTCATAATCAGTAATACCAACGTGTACGATAAAAGCAGGATGCCCATACCTATCGCCATACCCAGATAAACCCGAAATATATATTCCTCACTCAGAACATCCAACCCTCTAAATATGCTCTCCACTGTACATTGATAAATACTGTCTGCAATCAAATAACTTAACGCATGAAAATTGTAAAACAGCAGCAGTATGAATACCGCCTTTTCCAAATGTTTTTGGTATTTGCAAAAACAATATCCCAACACAATGACAGCGGACATTGTATATCGTATTACCCCCGGCTTTTCCAGCCATAGCCCCATGCAGATATTCATCACTGCCAATATTCCTGCAACAATCCATATCCCTTTCTCCCACCGAAAAAATACATTCCACAATACCAGAAAAAGAACGATTTGCAGAATAATAGGATAGATTTCAAAAAGCTTGCGAATGATTTCATATGTAACCTGACTCAATTATCTTTCCTCCAAAATGTATTCCAAATAACGCTTTACAAAGTCCTGATATTTATACTTGGATATCAGCAGACTGTCCCCGTTTCTCATTTTCACCTCTGTCCGGTCATATCGTTCCACATATTTTATGTTAACCAGATACCCTTTGTGTATACGGAAAAAATCCGGCTTAAGCTCGCTTTCCAGTGAGCTGATCTTGTCATAATATTCAATTTTTTCATGCCGCAAATACAAGGTCACTTTTCGATTACTGCTTTCAATATAGTAAATATCATCTGCTGAAACACTTCTTGTTCTATTTCCATTCCGAACTAATACTTCTTTTGGTTTTTCCTTTTTCTTTGCCATCAAATATTGATACTCCCGTATGGTCTGTGCAAAAACCTGCTCAAAATTGCTTTCCATCTGGCTCCTGAGCTGCTTTGCCACAGTCATTCCATCCTCATCTCCCATAGAGATATCCAGAAAAAGTATGTCTATTTCTTCTGCATTTGTCTCATCCTGAAACTCCAATAATTCCTTGCCCGATGAAAACTCTGTTATCTTACAAAAAGTTTCCTGCTTCTGTATCAGCTTGCGTATGTAAATGCGTATATTTTCCTCATCATCGCAAATTGCTATGTTCAACTGTTCCACCTCATTTTCATGGCTCATTATCAAATATGGATAACATCATCTATTGTTCATTTATATTATCGGCAGATTTCTTTCTTTAAATTCGGAAATGTTGTGACTGGACTTCTGAATGTTGCGACTGGACTCTAATCTTCCCGACAATTATCATCTGAATTGATTTTCTCCATCCGTAACCTTGCCTGTTCCCTTTGTTCGTCACTTAACCTTCTCGGCTTACGATAACCACATAACAGGAAAAAGCAGATAGATTGCTACCTGCTCTTTCCATAAAACTTTATAAACTTGCTTCCTGACGCTTGGTCTTTGGTTTCTCCGGCATCTTCTGATCGGATATTTTCTGCTTCATCTTTGGAAAATCCTAATGCAAACATATTATCGAAGTAAGAAAAACAAAGTACCTTTGCAGTGTCCTCTCGCTTCTTTGCCATTTCTCGAACAGATGGGATTTTTTCGCCTGCTGAAAGTTGTCCACTATAAATCGCACACCTTATTTTTTTATAAGTTGCAAATAAATATGTTCCACATCGTGAAACACCCATTCATCATAAATCATAGATTTTATCTCCTTTATCACACCAACAGACAATACGATTAAAAAAATTGCCTGATTTACTCATTCGCTTTTTAAGCAGAAAAAGTACAATGAAACTATCAAACGAAAAGGAGATTAAAATATGGCAACATTATTAGAAGCAAATGAAGTAACAAAAATCTATGCTAAAGGGCAACGTCCAAGCCTAAATAAAGTATCTTTCAATGTAGCAGAAAGTGAATTTATCGCTATTATGGGTGCTTCTGGCTCTGGAAAGACTACATTGCTTAATGTTCTTTCCACTATTGATACCCCTACAAGTGGCAGCATTGTAATCAATGGTGTTAATTTAAAACAACTGAGCGACACAGGTTCTGCGGATTTCCGCAGGGATAATCTTGGATTTATATTTCAGGAATACTTTTTACTTGACAGCCTTACCATCCGAGAAAACATCTCTGTCCCACTCACTTTACAAAAGCTTCCGCATAAAAAAATCGAAAAAATGGTGCGGAGTTTAGCAGAACGCTTTGGCATTGCCTCTCAGTTAGACAAATATCCAAACGAGCTGTCTGGCGGGCAAAGACAACGAGCATCGGCGGCAAGAGCCATTGTAAAACAGCCAAGTATTTTATTTGCTGATGAACCGACAGGAGCATTGGACTCAAACTCTGCTACCGAGTTATTAAAAACTTTGAAAGAAGCAAATGATGAATTGCATACCACGATACTAATGGTCACACATGATGCATACGCTGCAAGTTTTGCTAACCGTATTCTGATTTTCAAAGACGGAAGCATTATACGCGAACTTCTTAAACAGGATGCCGATAGACGAACATTCTATGAAACCATTGCACAGGAAGTAGCCAAATTAGATACGGAAAGATAAGGGGGCAAAATTTATGAATAATTTATCAATGGCACTTAAAAATCTTAAAAAAAATTTTTCATTTTACGCCCTTTACCTGCTTTCTGTATCATTTGTAATTACTGTCTTTTTTGCATTTACTTCATTCTCAATGAATACAGTTATGCTTGAAAAGATATCTGGTAACGGGCGGGTTGAAATGATGTGTAACGTAATTTCTGTATTCCTAATGGCTTTTGTTGTTTTTTATATGTCATATTCCAACCGTTTCTTTTTACGTCGTCGAACAAAAGAACTTGGTGTTTACGCATTATTAGGATATAGAAAAACCACAGTGTTGTCATTGCTGACAACAGAGAATTTACTGGTTTGTTTTGGAGCGTTTATAGTAGGAATACTTCTCGGTATTTTTTTTCATAAAGGCATTGTTTTTGGCATAACCAAGTTACTGGATTTATCTATCAATAATTCAAAAATACCCTTTTTCAATGTCAATGCCATTGCAAAAACAGCTTGCTTTATTTTTGCTATCGTGATTGTATTGATGCTGTCTAACAGCAGGTTTCTTTTCAAGACATCGCTTATGGGATTAGTTAGATTTGAAAAAAGTGCTGAACGAAAAATGAAATTTCATGCTGTTCCTTCCATCGTTGGCTTTTGCTGCATTATTTTGGGGTATGTTCTTGCATTGGATATCCTCAGAGGAGATAAATCTGTTTGGTTTTCGATTGGTTATACCCCCATTGCCATGCTGACACTTGTACTCGTAGTTGTGGGAACAATACTTTTTATTTCATCCTTTCTTCCTTTTGTAGTACACATAAGCAAAAACAACAAACGGAAGTTTTATACAGAAACAAAAATAATTACTTCCCCAAATTTCATATACCGTATGCGTTCAAACTCTAAGACTTTAATCATGCTTACACTGTTATCCGCAGCAACGCTTACCGTCTCCAGCGTTATGGCTTTATCTTTATACTATCCAATAGCTGCTGTGTCACGTATGGCACCGTCAGAAATTGAATGTAGAATTGAAAATGAAAGCGAAATAGATGCAATCAAACAAATTGTAAATGAGCATTCGTCCAAAAATGATGTTTCATTCCTGCAAACGAATATTTATAAAGTTACATCTACTTCCGAACAAGTTCCTTTGGAATATAGTGCAGGAAGCTCTAAAGGTGATTCAGATAACGAAAAAATTCTGCGAAATGCAGGGTTTGAATGTATCTCTTATTCAAACTATATGGCTCTCTTAGAAGCACAAGGGAAAAAAGGGGCTTTGGAACAAATTGGCGGGCTACACGATAGTGAGTGTATTTTAGTAAAATACCAGCCAGCTTCAGACAATGCTGAAACAGGTAATGTTTATCCTTTGCTTATAGGTAATGAAGAAATTTCTGTAACAGTCATCGCAACTACTTTAGATAATCCCATTTCATTTGCAAATAGCATTGGTACTTTGATTGTAAGTGACGACTTATATGATGCAATAGCAGAAGAAATTAGCCCCGAAACGGAAGTCCTAAGTATAAATGGGCAGTCAATCAAAGATAATGAAGCTCTGTTTCTTGATTTATCTGAATATTTAAATGATAGTCCTTATTTACAGGGAAACTCGCATAGGATACATGAGATATTTTCCCTAAGCAGTTCAACCTTCTTACTGCTTGGATTTCTTGTAATCTTGTTTTTTATCGCAACTGGAAGCATATTATATTTTAATAATCTTTCTGCCATAAGCGATTCGAAGGCTGATTATGAAATCTTAAGAAAAATCGGATACACAGACAGAACGGTGAAAAAAATAATAAAGAAGCAGACGATATCTTTTTTTAGTATTCCGTTTTTATTCGGGTTGGTAGACTGTGTCTTTGCAACATTAGTATACAGGACAGCCCTTATGCAGAACATTCTGAAAGAAAGCCTTATTCTGTATATTCCTACGTTTATCGCTATTCTGCTTACATTTATAATTTATATGATATATTACTGTATGACTGTCCATACTTGCTGTAAAACAGTTCTAAAGAAATAAAAAGCTATATGAAATCATCGAGTTTTATAGCTCGGCGATTTCGTACACTTTATTTGTTCACAGAGAGATAATATAATTTAATGAGAAAATAGGAAGGAGGCAAAACATGAAGCAAACAATTTTAAAGCTACTGCTTTTTATAAATTCTATTTTACTCATTGCATATATGGGGCTGACCTCTCATGCAGATTTTCATTTAAACACCAGAGGTGTCATTCCCTTATTTTTATCGTCTTTGCTGCTAATAGATGTTACTTATGTAAGTTCCTGCAACATTAGGGAAAATAAAACTATTTCCCTATTTTGTGGTTTATTAGCATTAGAAAGTTGGTATATACTCTTAGCTGCTTCGGGCAACTCCATCACAAACACTATTTTTTTCGCTTTAAGCCCGGTAATATGGTGTGTTTCCATTAAATTCATACTAATGTTTTTGTTCCAAAACAGCGGATACAAATATCAGAAATTAATTAATCTCTGCCTGACGGGAACTTGTATTTTTGCTCTTATTGGCGTATTGGTGTCAAGTAAAATATTTTTCCTTCTCTATTTCATACAATTTATGGCAAGCTGGCTGTGTTTTATTTTTACAGTGATATATCATAGAAAAAGAGTTGCTTTTGTTTTTAAGTCAGAATGGAGGCATATCATTTTCTCCCTTATAGCAGTTATAGTTTTATTCCTTACTTATTATTTTTCAACAATGAGAGTTCCTGAACATCTTTCAAATTTTGGTGTATATATTCCTATACTATTGTTTTGGGTAAGCATCCACGGTATCATACTGAAAGAACAAAACAGCCTTCCATTATCTGCCGTATTCAGTAATCGCCAATTAACATTACTTATATTTTCTGGAGTAATTATTTTTAGCTTGATAGCAATAATCTTAAATGGTGGATATTCTTTGCTTTTTATTATGCTGGATGCCCTGTTTGCGTTTTTATATGTTTGCAATATTGCTTTGGATTTCAATTTCAAGAAAGGACATAATAAGATAATCAAGGAAAGCAAATACCATGTCGCACTACAACAATTACAACGGGAAGAACAATTAAATCTTGAATTTGCAAACTTTCTCCACGATGATATTCTTCAAGACCTGCTTTCTGTAAAAAATATGATGAAAAAAGCAGACCGCCCTGAAGTACAGAAAATTATCACGGAAACTCTCGATAATATGAATACTTATATTCGTGAGCAAATGCAGGATTACCATCCTACATTGCTTCCAAAACTGACTATAAAGGAAAACTACCAAAACTTGCTTGATGGTATTTCGCAATCTTTTCCGAATCGTAATCTCTGTGTCTCCTTTGATTGTTCAGACTCCTTATTTCTGGTTGAGCCATACAATATCTTTGTGTACCGCCTGCTGAAGGAACTTGTCACGAATGTTTACAAACATTCGACAGGGGAAAAAGCATGGATAACCCTTACGCAGGATAATGGGATTATAATACTGAGTGTGAGTGACAATGGAACTGTTGATGCAGATGTTCTCTCATCTGCTGACAGGTTAAAACATCGAGGACTTGCAATGATTACGGAACGAGTGAATGACATGGATGGCTCTGTAACTATATCTAATAACCATCCACATGGGATTTGCGTACAAACGATATTGCCGATGAAAGGAGATGTTTCTTATCAACATTTTGTTAGTAGATGACCATGCTTTATTTTCTAAAAGTTTGGAGATTGCATTGTCAGATTATTCAGAAATTGAAACCTTTGATAGTATCAATGATGTTTCTCAATTAGACAATTATATTGTATCTAAGAAACCAGACATCATCCTTATGGATATAAACTTGAAGAATATATCTTCTGAGGATGGTCTGGAATTAGCAAAACAAATACTAAGTTGTTATCCAGAACAAAGGGTTGTAATTCTGTCTGGTTATGATTTGCCCGTATATCGAAGTGAAGGAAGAAAAATAGGAGCAAAAGGATTTGTTAATAAAAATATTGAACCTGAAAAGCTCATATCTATTCTTTCTAAAATAATGCAGGGGATACTTTATTTTGACAGGGAAATTCCATTCATAGAAGGATTGACCGATAGTGAAAAACAAATTATACAGCTTATAGCAGAAGGACAAAAGCGAAAAGACATAGCAAGCACACTTTATATTAGTGAACGTACCTTATCAAATCATTTGCAGCATATATTTGAAAAACTTGATGTTACATCAGCGGTTGAAGCCGTGACAAAAGCGATTCAACTCGGATACATCCCGCCAATATGTTAATTAAGAGCCGATGATCTTGTGAAACAGTTTACAAGTGCATCGGCTCTTCGTCTTCTTTGATGATTGTCACACACAAACCATATATATTATTCTAACTTTTCCTCCTTTCTGACCACAGAGTAGTATATAAAATAGATGTTTTACACCCACGGAACGTAGAAAATGGTGAATATATGCGGATTCGAGAACGTCCACAAAAATATGCGCATCTTAGGTCTGATATGTATCATCTTCGTTTTAATCATCAGTGTACTGGCATTTATCACAATTGCAATCAGTGTCAGACCTCTGTTATATGTCGAAGATGCAATTATCCAGCTTAGCAATTTAAAACTTGAAAAGAGCAAACGTCTTACGCCTTGGATTAATACCAAGAGTGAAATTGGAAAAATTGCAACTGCAATGAATTCTTTATATGATGCACTCAGTGGCATCATTGCCACTTTATCTGACTGTTCAACATCACTTAGCAGCTCTGCGACCGCAATGCAACGTTCTTCTGAAAGCTTTTGTCAAGGGGGTGCGTGGATATTTTTCATATTACTTACGC
>JAUUNJ010000050.1 GCA_030844625.1 Roseburia sp.
TAAATCTCTGTATTGCTGCCTTTTCTGATTGTACGAAATCTCTTTCCTTAATCGGATTCACCGGAATCAGATTCACATGGCAATTAATACCTTTCAGGATACCCGACAATTGATCCGCTTCTTCTTTCGTATCATTGACACCTGACACAAGACTATACTCAAAAGTTATCCGCCTTCCTGTTTTGTCAAAATAATATCTGCATGCATCCAAGACCTGCTCTATGGAATATTTATTCGCTATTGGAAGCAGTTTCTTTCTTGTTTCATCATCTGAAGCATGTAATGACAACGCCAGTGTCACCTGCGGATGCATATCTGCCAGTTCCTTCATTTTTGGAACAATTCCACAGGTAGAAAGGGTAATGTTTCTCTGGCTTATGTTCTTACCGTTTTCGTCGGAGATCATCTGTAAAAACTTCGTCACATTGTCAAAATTGTCTAAAGGCTCTCCACTTCCCATTAATACTATGTTCGAAACCTTTTCATTTATGTTTTTTTCAATCTGATATATCTGTTCCAGCAATTCTGATACTGTCAGATTCCGGTCAAGTCCATTTAATGTTGATGCACAAAACCGGCAGCCCATCCTGCATCCTGACTGGGTAGATATACACACTGAATTTCCATGATGATATCTCATAAGAACGCTTTCAATTACAGACCCGCCTTTTATCCTAAAAAGATACTTTCTTGTACCATCAATTTTGGAAATCAGTACCTTAACCGGTTCCAAAGTGGTTATCTCATAATTTTCCTCTAACTTTTTCCTCAAATCTTTTGATATATTGGTCATCTCATCAAAGGACTCTGCTTTGTCAATATGTAACCACTTATAAATCTGCGATGCCCGAAAAGGTTTTTCCCCCATTTCTGTAAGCTGCTCTTTTAACTCTCTTAAATTGTATGATTTAATGTCTTTTTTTTCTGTCATTATTCACACCAAATTTATTTCCGCCATCGCATTAATGATACAAACGACAGCCACAAATACAATTTCTACTCTCTTATAAAAGATGAAATAAAAAAACCATCCATTCCATATTGTCCCGGAAAAATCTGTAAATAGCCATCTTTTCCATCAAGCTGTTCCGGCAGGATTCCCTCTAGTGAAACCAATTTAAAGGGTAGATTTTCCTCGATCCATTTTACATTTCCCTGATTTTCTGACTTATTTACTGTACACGTACTGAAAATCAGTCTGCCCCCCGGCTTTACATATGTACTTACTATTTTTAATATTTTTCGCTGGAACTGAACCAGCTCATTAATCTGTTGTCTGGATATATTATACTTAATATCACTTTTATTGCCAATAACCCCCAGACCCGAACATGGTAAGTCTGCCATCACAATATCAGCTTTCTCAACGGATTCCAAATCCGGTTCTGTGGCATCTTTCACAACGGCTTTGATATTTCTATATCTCATTCTTCTATTATTCTCTTTAATAAGATTTACTTTATATTCCGTCAAATCTCTTGCTTCCACCATACCCGTGCCGTCCATAAGTTCTGCCATATGCAGGCTTTTACCACCCGGTGCAGCACACACATCTATAATATAATCGCCTTTCTTTGGATTGGCAGCAATTCCTGCCATCATGGAACTTAAATCCTGAACTGTAATCATGCCCGCCTGAAATACATCCAGACTGCTTAATCTGTCATATTCTGAAATAAATAGCGCATTATCATATAAGTCAGATTTTTCTACTTTTATATTTTTATACTGCAGACTGGCAATAATATCCTCAACCTTTGCTTTGGAAGGATTGCATCTTACGGTAGTGGACCTGTCATCATACAATCCTTTCAGCATCTCTTCTGTTGTTTCCTGTCCGTATTCCTGATTCCACATCTCTATAATCCATCTTGGCACAGAATAAACCACTGAAAGTTTATCCAACAGTTCTTTTGGATAATCAATATGATCTATATTTCTGGCAATGTTTCTTATAACTCCGTTAACAAAACCTTTCAAATTTGCAAACTTTCTTTTCACTGCCAGTTTGACAGCCTCATTGCAGGCAGCCGATACAGGTACGGAATCCATATATTTTATCTGATAAACCGACATTCTTAAAATTTCTCTGATGACCGGCTTGAGTTTTTTTACAGGTGTCTTCGAAAACTGATTGATTATATAATCCATTTCAATCCGTCTTTCCACTGTCCCCTGATAAAGCCTTGTCACAAAAGCTCTCTGCTGTTTGTCCAATTCCCTGTGTCGATCCAGATTATCCTTTAAAACAATATGACTCTTTCTGCCTTGTTCCGTTTCCAGAAACATTTCCAGCACCAGATTTCTTAAATTGATCTGATTATTTGGAGAATTAGTCATCCCGCCTTCCTCCAAAAAGTATAATTAATCTTAACAACTGTAAAATAGATGATGCAGCCGCTGCCACATAAGTAAGAGCAGCCGCTCCTAATACTTTTCGTGTATATTTTAATTCATCACTGCCAAACATCCCTGTAGATTCCAGAACTTTAACAGCTCTTCCCGATGCATTAAATTCTACGGGAAGTGTTACCAGCTGAAACAGCACCACAACAGAAAAGGCAATGATGCCGATATCAATCCATGTCTGTCCTGTTCCCCTGCTATAAAGTATGATCCCAATAAGAATCAAAAGCCATGAAAGCCTTGAGCCCCAGTTTGCAAATGGTACCAATGCATTTCTTACTGTAATCGGTGCATATCCTTTGGCATGCTGCATCGCATGTCCGCATTCATGGGCAGCTACACCGATTGCCGCAACACTTGTACTTCCGTAAGTTGCATCCGAAAGACTTAATACTTTTTTTGCCGGGTTATAATTATCTGTAAGATTTCCAGCAATATGCTGAATTTGTACATCATATATTCCCTGTGACTCCAAAATTTTTTGAGCTGCCTGTGCACCAGTAAGCCCCGAATTACTTTTGTATCTTGAATACTTTTTAAAAGTCGAATTTACATGGGCTGACGCTGCCGTGCAAATTACCATACCAATAATGATTAGTATATATGTCGGATCAAAATATAGTCCCCAAATCATACAAATTCCTCCTTACCTTCCCGCCGAAGAGCCATGCTCTGAGGGGGGCTTTCCTTACCTTCCCGCCGAAGAGCTATGCTCTGAGGAGGGCTTTCCTTACCTTCCCAAACGGTCTGTTGTAACAGTATAGCCATTTAGGAATGCTGCCGCTGTCATTCTTTTCTTTCCCTCTAATTGTAGTTCACTAATTTTTAAAGTTCCCTTTCCTGTGGCAACTTTTATATAATCTTTTCCTGATTCTAATATTGCACCCGGCTCCCTATCCGTTTCTTCATCCACCACTGCCGCATCCCACACCTTCATCATCTTGTCATCCATGTAAGTATAGGCGCTGGGCCATGGATTCAGTCCTCTGATCAGCCGCTCTATCTCTTCTGCCGGTTTGGAAAAATCAATGTTTCCCAATTCCTTTGTAATCTTACCCGCATAAGTAGACCGGGTATCGTCCTGAGGGGTTCTTGTGGCTGTACCATTCTCTAATTTTTCAAGGGTCCTGAGAATTAGTTCTCCGCCCTCCTCTGCCAGCTTATCAAAAAGACTTCCTCCTGTTTCTTTCTCATCCAGAGTAACCCTTGATACATCAATTATATCCCCGGTATCCAGTCCTTCCGCCATATACATCGTAGTCACACCGGTCTCTTTTTCACCATCTATGACCGCCCACTGTATGGGTGCTGCCCCTCTGTATTTGGGAAGGAGTGATGCGTGTACATTGATACATCCAAACCTTGGCAGATCCAGTATTTCTTTTGACAAAATCTGTCCAAATGCAATAACAACAATTACATCAGGATTAATTTCTCTTAGTATATCCACAAATTCAGAATCTTTTACCTTTGCCGGCTGATATACAGGGATATCCAGTTTTAATGCCGTCTCCTTAACCGGTGTAAACTGCATCTTATGACCTCTTCCCTTTGGTCTGTCCTGTTGTGTCACAACTGCTGCTACCTGATGTTTTTCTGCCAGCTTTTCCAACGCCGGAACCGAAAAGTCCGGAGTTCCCATAAAAACAATTTTCATTATGCTTCCTCTTCTCCATACAATTCTGAGTTATCATATAATCTGCCATCCACTTTGTCAACATATACAATGCCATCCAGATGGTCATTTTCATGAAGAATACATCTGGCAAGCATTCCCTCTGCTTCCAGTTCAAATTCTTCCATATTTTCATTGAAAGCTCTGACCTTAATCCGGTTTGGTCTTGTTACCATTCCTGATTTTCCCGGGACACTGAGACATCCCTCATATCCAGTCTGGGTACCATCTCTGTCCAGTATTTCCGGATTAATAAATACATATGGAACGGAATTGCCTTCTTCATCCCCCACATCCACAACAAAGATTCTCTTTAATATTCCAACCTGTGGCGCCGCAAGACCGCATCCATTTGCTTCATACATTGTATCAAACATATCACCAATGAGAATTTTTGTTCTCAAATTTACTTCCTTTACCGGCTTGCAAATCTTTCTTAAACAAGGTTCTCCCAACTCTCTTATATTTCTAATCGCCATATTCCTCTCCTTTTCTAAGCCTTGAAATCAAATTGTACATTAATATTTTTGAAAATCTGTGAACTGTTTATTACATATTCAATATAATTTTTCAGTTTTACCAGATTGTGTCTGCTACTGCTTTTTAAATATATTATTTTTCTATAAATATCATTTATTTTTGCAATCGGCGGATCTGCCGGACCAATCACAAAAAGTTCATTGTATTTTTCTGCCTTTTCTTTTCTTATAATCTCCACCAGACGGTTTGTAGCATATTCCAATTCTTGCTGATTTTCACTTTGAAGAAAAATTGCTGTCATATTTGCAACCGGGGGATACTGCATCAACTGTCTGTAAGTAATTTCTTCATTATAAAATTCATCATAATCCTGATGACTTGCAGCCTCAATGCTGTAATTATCCGGTGCATATGTCTGAATTACCACATGACCGGAATTGCTGCCTCTCCCTGCCCTTCCTGCTGCCTGACACAATAACTGAAATGTGCGCTCTGTCGCCATATAGTCAGATGCATACAATGACATATCCGCTGCAAGAACCCCTACCAGGGTAACTCCCGGAAAATCATGTCCTTTCACAATCATCTGGGTACCAACCAGTATATCTGCCTCATGATTTGCAAACGCTGCAAGAATCTCATCATGGCTTCCCTTTGCAGATGTGGTATCTGCATCCATTCTTAGCACTCTCGCCTGTGGAAACAGTTTTTTGATTAACATTTCTATCTGCTGGGTTCCAATCCCAAAACCTCCCAGATATTTTGAGCCGCATTCCGGGCAAAGCCTTGGCATTGGCTCTGTATGACCACAATAGTGACATACTAATTTTTTATTGTTATGAAGTTTTAATGCCACATCACAGTGAGGACATTTTATCGCCTTTCCACAATCTCTACAAGACACAAAACCCGCAAATCCTCTCCTGTTAATAAACAACATTGTCTGCTGCCTTTTTTCTAATCTATCTCCAATCAACCTTTGTAGTTCCATGCTGAAAATAGATTTGTTTTCGTTTTTAAGTTCCTCTCTCATATCTACGATAGAAACTTCCGGCAGATTTCCCTTCTCTCTTACATTCAGCTTATGCAATGTATAGATTCCTTTTTTTGCTCTGTAGTAGGATTCTAAAGAAGGCGTTGCAGAGCCCAGCACAATGGCTGCTCCTGTGTCTGCGGCTCTCTTTTGTGCCACCTCAATTGCATGATACTTGGGAACAGATTCACTCTTATATGCTCCCTCATGTTCCTCATCAATTACAATTAACCCCAAATTTTTAAATGGAGTAAACAATGCGGAACGTGGTCCGATCATAATGCTGATATCACCATTTTTTGCTCTTTCAAACTGGTCATATCTCTCCCCTGCCGAAAGTCTGGAATTAATAATGGATACCTTTTCTTTAAATCTTCTGGTGAAGCGCATCACCGTCTGATAGGTCAATGCAATTTCGGGAATCAGCACAATAACCGATTTTCCCCTCCTTATTGTATAATCAATTAAATCCATGTAAACTTCTGTCTTTCCGCTGCCTGTAATACCATGTATCAAATGAACATTAATTCTGCTGCCTTTCTGAAAGTCCATGGTGGACTTAATATCCTCTGCCACTTTTCGCTGCTGCTCATTTAACACAATATCATATTCGGGCTGTGGTTTTACCTGTATTGGATTGCGGTAATTGATATCTGTTTCAATGATAATCTCTCCCAGCTGTTCCATTGTCTTTAATGTGCTGGAAGATATATTTAATTTTTTTATAACTAATTCTCTGGAAATTCTGCTGTTCTTCTCAAGTTCTTCCAAAAGCCTGACTCTTGCCCTGGCATTTTTCTTCCTATAGGTGACTAGTTTTTCCTGTAACTGCTCTTCGCTTAAGTTCAGAACAACCGTCTTTTTTTCCACGTTCCTGACTTTATTTTTTACAGGAATCACCGTCTTCAATGCCTGGTTCATTGTGGAACCATAATTTTCTTTGATCCACCATGCAAGGTTTATGAGCTGACTCTCCACTTCCACGGTGCCTTCTGCCAGAGAGATAATGTTTTTCATTTTTGATACATCAAAGGACGGTGTATTTGTTATTTCTATTACATATCCCTTAATCTCCCTGTTTCCCCTGCCAAAAGGAATCATTACAGCAGTTCCCACGAAAATGCTTTTTTCTAATTGGGGCGGAATAATATATCCGAAAGGGCGGTCTAATTTTTCGTGTGAAATGTCTACTATGATATTTGCAAACTTCAATTCTGCCAACCTCCCTTTAAGTATCATGGGTCTGTCCTCACGAACAGACCCACTATTCTACTATTTTAATTCTACACTTCTTAGACAGTTCACCAAAAGCATTGTGACCGTCATTGGTCCCACGCCTCCCGGAACCGGTGTGATTGCAGATGCAGATTCTGATACGGAATCAAAATCAACATCACCACAAAGTTTTCCGTTTTCATCTCTGTCCATTCCCACATCAATGACAACGGCACCCTCTTTTACATAATCTGCCGTCACAAATTTCGCCTTACCGATTGCTGCAATCAGAATATCTGCCCGCTTTGTGACTTCCTTCAGATTCTTTGTTCTCGAATGAGTAATTGTAACTGTGGCATTTTCCTTAAGCATTAACATTGACATTGGTTTTCCCACAATATTGCTTCTTCCAATAACCACACATTCTTTTCCTGCAATCTCAATATCAGTTCTTTTGAGCATCTCAATAATTCCTGCCGGTGTACATGGAAGAAATGTATCTTCTCCAATTACCATCTTTCCTACATTGACCGGGTGAAAACCATCCACATCTTTACTGCTGTCAATTGCGAGCAGTATTTTACTCTCATCAATATGCTTTGGAAGTGGTAGCTGAACCAAAATCCCGTTAACCGCCTTGTCCTCATTCAGTTCCCTGACTGTGGCAAGCAAATCTTCTTCCGTGGTGTCTTCCGGAAGAGCAAGGGTTCTTGAATTGATTCCAACATACTCACATGCCTTTTCTTTATTTCGAACATACACTGCAGATGCAGGATCATTTCCTACTTTGACTACCGCAAGAGTAATCTCTATTCCCTGTTTTTTATATTCACTGACCTTAACTTTTAATTCCTCTTTAATCTGTGCTGAAATAGCCTTGCCATCAATAATCTTCGCCATAAAAACCTCCATAATCATAGTAAAGAATTAACAGTAAAGAGTGGGGCTCTTCTGTTTCCTCCTTACGTTGACGACAGTTCTAGAATAAGCCTGTAATCTTTCCGTCATCTGTCAAATCAATTCCGAAAGCTGCCGGTTTTTTGGAAAGTCCCGGCATCGTCATAATACTTCCTGTAATTGCCACAACAAATCCTGCGCCTGCTGAAATGTAAACTTCACGGATATTAATCTTAAATCCTGTAGGTCTTCCCAGTTTATCTTTATCATCGGATAATGAGTACTGTGTTTTTGCCATACATACAGGATAATCTCCATATCCCAATTTTTCTATATTTGCAATTGCTTTTTCTGCTTCCGGAGAATATGTCACGCCATCAGCGCCATAAATCTTTGCAGCAACGGTTTCAATCTTTTCTTTAATGGACTTATCATCTGTGTAAAGCGGAGCGTAATCAGATGGCTTTGTGTCAATGGTTTCAATAACTTTTTCAGCAAGGGCAACACCGCCTTCTCCACCTTTTGCCCAAACCTCTGCGAGGGCAAATTCGCATCCTCTCTCTTCACAGAAGTTTTTAATATATTCATATTCGGCTTCTGTATCTGTAATGAACTGATTTAATGTGACTACTACCGGCACACCAAACTGCTGTAAATTTTCAATATGCTTTTCAAGGTTAACAATTCCTTTCGCCAGTGCATCAAGATTTTCCTGGGATAACTGGTCTTTTGGAACACCACCGTTATATTTTAATGCGCGAACTGTCGCCACTAAAACCACACAGTCAGGCTTCAGTCCTGCTTTTCTGCACTTAATATCCATGAATTTTTCGGCACCCAGATCTGCACCAAAACCAGCTTCTGTGATGACATAGTCAGCCATCTTAAGAGCTGTCTTTGTAGCCTTTACGGAGTTACATCCATGAGCAATATTTGCAAATGGTCCACCATGAACTAATGCAGGCGTATGTTCCAATGTCTGGATAAGATTTGGTTTCATTGCATCCTTGAGCAATGCTGCCATAGAACCTACTGCTTTCACATCCTTTGCAGTTACAGGCTTCCCGTCATATGTGTAAGCAACAATAATTTTTCCAAGTCTGTCCTTTAAATCGGCATAATCTGTTGCAAGACAGAGAATTGCCATGATTTCTGATGCAACAGTAATTACAAAATGATCTTCTCTTACAGTTCCGTCAACTTTTCTTCCCAAACCAACAATAATATTTCTTAAAACTCTGTCATTAATATCTACACATCTCTTCCAAACAACCTGTTTGGGATCAATATTTAATTCATTTCCCTGCTGAATTGCGTTATCAAGCATAGCTGCAAGCAAATTGTTTGCTGCTGTAATTGCATGAAAATCTCCCGTAAAATGAAGATTTAAATCTTCCATTGGCACAACCTGTGCATATCCACCGCCGGCTGCTCCTCCCTTAATACCAAAACACGGTCCAAGAGAAGGTTCTCTAAGTGCAATTACTGCTTTCTTTCCTAATTGTCCAAAGGCCTCACCAAGACCTACGGTAACTGTAGTCTTTCCCTCTCCAGCCGGAGTCGGATTAATGGCTGTCACAAGAATAAGTTTGCCATCCTCATTGTCTTTAATCTTATCATAGTATTCATTGGAAATCTTTGCCTTATATTTACCATATAATTCAAGGTCATCCTCTGTCATTCCCAACTTTGCTGCCACATCCTTGATTGGCATCATTTCCGCTTCCTGTGCAATTTCAATATCAGTTTTCATTTCGCTCTCCTTTTCACATCGTTCTTTTTGTTTATAGTAATAGTGACTCTCTTGCAAAATCAAACCACACTGTTCACTCTTACCTCTTTATGCTTCGTTTTTTACTGGTCACCCTTCACTATGAAGAATCTGTTCAAATTCTTCTATGCTCATGATAACTTTTCTTGGTTTGTTCATTTCTTCCTGACCTACTACTCCTGCCTCGTAAAGCTGTTCCATTACTCTTGCCGCTCTGTTAAAGCCAACTTTAAACTGCCTCTGGATCATACTGGTGGAACCTTTTTGCTTTTCTATACAAAGTCTTCCAGCTTCTGCAAAAATCGGGTCTCTGTCTCCCCCTCCTGCCACTGCCTCCTGATCAGTTGTCAGTTTTGCATCTATGGATTCATCATATTCTGCCTCTCCACTATTGTCTTTTATAAAATTAACTGTGTCAAGAATTTCCTTATCCGAGACATATGCCCCCTGCACACGGACAGGTTTCACATATCCTGCCGGATAGAAAAGCATATCTCCGTTTCCCAAAAGCTTCTCCGCTCCATTCATATCTATAATGGTTCTGGAGTCTGTTCCCGAAGCAACTGTCAGTGCAACTCTTGATGGGATATTCGCCTTAATCAGACCTGTAATTACATCCACGGAAGGTCTCTGGGTTGCAATCACCATATGAATCCCCGCAGCTCTGGCAAGCTGTGCCAACCGACATATCGCCTCTTCTACTTCCTTTGCTGCAACCATCATAAGGTCAGCAAGTTCGTCGATTACTATCAGTATCTGCGGCATCTTTTCCAAAGGCTGCTCTTCTGCGTAATCTCCACTATCCGCCTTTGCATTATAACTGGAAATATCTCGAGCACCGGCACCGGCAAATTTCTTATATCTGGTCTGCATCTCTGCCACTGCCCAGTTCAGAATTCCTGCCGCCTTTTTAGGATCAGTAACCACATCATACAAAAGATGGGGGATTTTATTATATACCTGAAATTCCACAACCTTTGGATCAATTACAATCAATCTTACTTCCTCCGGTGTAGTTCTGTATAAAATGCTCATTAAAATGGAATTGGTAAACACCGATTTTCCCGAACCTGTAGTTCCTGCAATCAGCATATGGGGCATCTTTGCAATGTCTGCCACCACCACTCTTCCTGCAATGTCCTTACCTGCCGGAAATGCTAATTTTGATTTATGCTCCCTTAATTCCTTTGACATTAACAATTCCTTCAAATAGACTGAATCTCTGCCTTCATTAGGGATTTCTATTCCCACTGCCGCTTTTCCCGGTATCGGTGCTTCAATACGAATATCGGCTGCTGCCATATTCAGCTTAATGTCATCTGCAAGTCCTGTGATTCTGCTAACCTTTGTTCCCAATTCAGGTTGGAGTTCGTATCTGGTAACGGAAGGTCCCTTGCTGACATTAGTGACTTCTACATTAACTCCAAAGTTGGCAAGTACCTGTTTTAATTTATTAGCTGTCTGCATTAAAACCGCTTTCGTTGTTCCACCTGAACTTCCCGGATTATCTTTCAACAAGCTGTAAGCCGGCTTTTTATATTTCATTTTCTTTTTTGTCGGAGCTATGATTTTTCCTTCGGAAGCAGTCTTTTTCGGTGTTTCTGTAATATTGTCCTCCGGCAAAACCTGAATGGTGTCATTAGAACCGGTTCCACTGCCTGACATTCCATAAGGCTTACGTTTCATTGCCGTTTTTGCCTCTTCACTGACAATAAGTCTTTCCTTTGGCTGAAATTCTCCATCGGTAGCATGTTCACTGCTGACCGGTTTCTTCGGTTCATCCAGACCATCTATTTTAATCTGTTTGTTTCCATTGTTTTCCTCATATGTATATGTTACGGGATCCTGCTGCATCTGTACTGCAGGATTATCATCAATTCCCTCTATATGTATTTCCGGACTTTCCTTTGCATAAATTTCATGCACTTCCTGTTTATTATCTTTCTTTCTACCTTTTCTCCCTTTTTCAGGCTCTATCTTCGTATCACCGAAATCCACACCCCGGGCTCTGATGCGTTCATTGCGCCTTTCTTCTTTTCGCTGACTCTTCTCAATGGCATTTGCTTCTCTTCGAATCTGAGATTCC
>JAUUNJ010000051.1 GCA_030844625.1 Roseburia sp.
GAAAAATGTTTTTACGTTAAATTCCCCAACGTCTTTATTGAAGAATACGTCATTTCTTCTGTTCTGTGAAACATCACGGAAGTTACCATTACCCTGAGAATAATACTCGGCTGCAATGGAGAAGAAATTGTAATCCCTTTCAGGATCACCGTGCTTACGGCTGAACAGATGGATAATTGACTTGTTTCCATCCTTGTTCAATACATATGGATATCCTCCACGAAGGAAGTTATCAAGATAGCACTGTTCAACATACTGGTCAAACTTGCCTGCTGCAGTGTGTGTCCTTACATCGGATGTAAAACTATCCGCCAATGCCTCCGCTTCCTGAAATTTCTTCTCTATATATCCGGCTGCACAAAATGTGTCTAATTTGGAATTGATCTGTTCTTCCGATCCTGCAAATCCCATCATTGTTGTAAATGAAATATCTGCACCGGCTTCTACTGTCTCCTTAAACGGTGTAAACCCACAAGGCACTTTATTTGCAAAGCACTGTTTCTTTGAAAGAACTCCTTCCAGAGAGTTCTCAATAAAGTTTGCAGGTGTCATTAAGGATAAGTCATATCCATAAACAGTATCTACATCATAAATTACATCCTGTAATTGTCCGTCTTTTACAGTGAGATAATAATATCCACCTTCAACATCTGAGACTTCTGCAGAGTCCTTTGTGGAAGCTCTAAGCGTATAATACGGAACCTTATGATCTATATTTTTAATGTAAGCCCAACTCTTGAATAGATTGGACATTTCCTTAAATTCTCCATTAGAAATTCCGTATGTAATAATCTTTGGAAGACCATCAATCATTTCAATATCTTTTGCCTGGCCGCTAATATTCTTAACAGACACCTGTCTTACCAGTGCCCCGATACTTTCATTGGGCAGTACAAAATAATTTACTGTAACTTCTATTCCATATTTTTCATTTGTTTCAATAACCTTGAAGCTGTTCTTATTCATTCTTATCTGGCGCTTCGCTTCTTTTTCATATTTAAAAAATGGCTCATAATATTCGCCGTCAATCCTTAAGAATGTTCTAAAGCCCTTTACGGTTGTGTTTTCAAAAGCTGTATTTGCTGAATTGAATTCCATAATGGCATTGCCTTTATTATCAATACCAAAACTGTTAATTCCCTGTCCTCTGTTGGTGTAGAACACCCACATCGGAATACCTTTTACTCCTGCAAGACCTGGTAAAAAGCTTGAAAAAGCCGGCATTTTGTCATAATCATCAATGACAAATGTTTTTCCTTCAAGTCTATATTTTTCCATAATAATCTCCTTGTGAATATTTATAACCAATTGCAAAGCCATTGATTACCTACTCGCATGCCACGTAAAGCATCTTATTTGCATGCAATGCATTTAATTAATTGTTTAATTCTTGCGCTTTCCACATGAACTTCTGTAAACCATTTTCGGTGATAGTTTTGTAACTGTACCACTCTTATCACCTTCATCATTAATCAATCTGAAAAGCTCATTCGCACTTGCACTGCCCATTTCTATAATCGGGCTGTGTACTGTTGTAAGCGGAACACCATAATATGCACTAATCGTACTGTCATCATACCCAATTACACTAACCTGATCCGGTACTTTTATACCTACATCCTGCAATGCCTGGATACAACCCCATGCCATTTCGTCATTTGCACAGAACATTGCATCTGGAACCTCCACACCACTGGAAAGTGCCGAACGCATCTCACTGTACGCAAGAGACTCTTCATAATATCCTCTTAAAATAATATTCTCATCTATCGGAAGATTGTTTCTCTCCATCATTTCTACATAACCCTGGTAACGATGTAAATCGTCACCCGAATCATTTCCATGCATATAGCCAATTCTCTTATGTCCCAGTTTAATCAAGTGATCAACTGCCATTGATGCCCCCAGTTTATCATCAACTAATACGCCTGAAATATTCTTTCCTTTACTATCACGGTCAATAAACACCATCGGTATATTAACCGTGGCAATTCTCTTCACATAATCACCCGTCAAATCTTCATGATATATAATAGCTCCGGCAACACCCGATGCAATAATCATTCTGTAGATTTCATCCGGTGAATTATCATTGCTCACATATATATTAAGCAGATAATTATTTAATTTGCACTGTAAATGAATCGCCTGCGTCAAAACATTATAAAAATCACCTTGTAAACTTGTCAAAAAGAGGCCGATGGTATTCTTTCTGTTCGATTTTAATAGTTTAGCGTTCATATTTGGAATATAGTGAAGTTTTTCAACTGCGTTTAAAACTCTCTGCTTTGTTTCTTCACTTACAATATCAGCATTATTGAATACATTTGATACTGTAGATATTGCAACTCCTGCTTCCCGCGCAACATCTTTTATTGTAACCATACAATAACCTCCCTGTTTTATAACAAAAAACTAAGAGAGAAGAGTGAAAAGTAAAATATTGTCTATTCTTTTACAGTTCACTCTTCACTGCTTATTCTTCACTTCTTACTGATATACTCTTACCCAGTCGATATAATAGTAATCCTGATATGTTTCAATGTTTCCTTCTGTCTTAATCTTTGTCCAGTAAGTTGGAGTAACATTTCCACCAAGTACTCCACCAATTGCACAGTTAAGAATCAGATAAAATGGCTGGTTATATGGCCAAATAGTGCTGTCCTGTGTACCATTACCATCCAAAACGAAATTATTTGGATCATAAGTTCCCGTCACCTTTCCATCAATTGTGAATGTGATGGTCTGATCTGTCCATATTACGCCATATGTATGATAAGCAGTTGTAGCATCGCTTACTTTTGTATCCCAGTGCTTATTTCCTGAACTTGTAGACATACCGTTGAACTTAGTACAATGAATTGACTGTGGAATAATTGTCTTTGTCAGTTCACTTGTTGTCTCAAGAACGTCTATCTCTCCACACTGCGGCCATGAATAGTTGTTACCCAACATCCATGCTGCTGCCCATGTTCCCTGTCCTTTTGGCATTTTCGCACGGAATTCAATTTTGCCATACTTAACGGAGTACTGTCCTCTTGTCCAGATTTTTGTTGAATAGTATGAATTTGAAACTGCTTTCTTCGTTGTTGTATTCCACTGGAACTGTGGTTTAATAATAAGGTTATTGTTCTTTACTTCACAGTAATCTATCTGATAATCCTGAAGTTCATTGTTTCCATAACCACCGGCACCTGTTGCACCTGTATTGTTCCATTTTGTCTTATCTAATGTTGTTCCACTGAATTCATCATTCCATACCATCTTCCAGGTCTTAACACTCTTCACTGCGGAATAGGAACCACTTGTAATTGTTTTCTTTCCCGCTTTTGCATATGCCTTAATCTTGAAATAATATGTGTTTCCAAGAGCAAGATTCTTGATTGTTGTGGAAGTCTTCTTTGCCCCCTTAACATTTACCTTTTTATATCCGCCGCTCTTCTTTGTTGAATAATATACATAGTATCCTGAAGCACCTTTTGTCTTCTTCCATGTAACCTTTGCGGAATTGGTTGATGCAAGTGCTGCTGACTGAATCGCAACCTTAGCCGGTTTTACTGTAACTGTGGCTTTCTTTTTGCTTGAGCCTACTGTAATCGTAATTTTACAGGTTCCGGCTTTCTTAGCCTTAACTTTTCCTTTTTTGCTTACTGTTGCAATCTTTTTATTGCTTGACTTAAATGTGGCACCTTTCTGCTTTACAATAATCGTATCTGTTTTACCGATATTAAGTGTCAGTTTCTTACCATATCTGATGGTAACCGCAGCCTCTGTGGCTGAAGGATTTACCGCACAAAGTGTAACGATCATTGCTAATGCAATAATTGCTGAAGTTATTTTCTTAAATAATTTCATATTTTCCTCCTTATGATATTTATTCACCAGTAATACCTGTATTTTCAATACCCTGAATAAACTGTTTCTGTACTAATGCATATAAAATCAGTAACGGCGCAATAGATATCAGTGTTGCCGCCATCTTCTGGGCTTCATTAATATTACTTGAAACTCCTCCTCCGGATTCACTGTCAAACAATGACAACTTAACCGGCACTAATTCTACTGCATTTCTTAACATTGTATTTGTTGTGTATGTTTCATTCCAGTTGAATACAAATGAGAACAGAAATACAACAAGGATTGTTGACAATGATAATCTAATTGCAACATGATAGAAAACCTTTAATGAGCCGGCACCATCAATCATGGCAGCTTCATCTAATGATTTTGGTATCATATTGAAGAAGTTATAGAATATTAAGATTAACATTGTAGAGTATGTACCTTGTCCCAATAACGCCATAAGGAACTGCGGTGCAATACTACCTATAAGTTTAATTCCTGTTACTGTATATAACTGTGTAAAGATCATCAGTCTTGGTACTGTCAGAAGTGGAACCGGCAAAATAAATGCCAGAATCAACATAATGTACCAAATATTACGGCCTCTGAAAGTGTATCTTGATAATGCGAACCCTGTCATGGCAGAAACCGCCGTCTGAGCTATTGCCAATAATCCGGAGAACCAGATAGAATTAATCAGTGATGCCGGAACGTCCAGAGTTTTAATAGCATTTGTAAAATTATCCAGCGTAGCATGCTTTGCAATCCATGTGATAGAAGGATCAATCAAGTCTGCCGCCGTCATGATAGATTTTGATATCATTTCAAAAATCGGTTTCAAATATACATATCCGATACAGATCAGAACAAAATAAATTGCAATTTTTGAAATAATGTTTACTGATTTTAGTTTCTTTAATTTGGCAAAGTTGATTTTCTTAATTGATGACAAATCAATTTTCTTTGCACTATTCTCTTTATTTGCCATATAACTTTGCCTCCTTTGCCTGATGTCTCTTCTGAGCAGCTAATCTTCTCTTCTGCTGTTTGTCTAACTTCTTTAACTTCTTTTCCTGTTTCTGTCTTGCTTTGATATCCTTTGGTTTTCTGTCCCTGAACAAAAGGAAAACAATACCAATCAGTGCCAAAGCGACAAAACTGTAAATCCATGAATATGTAGCCGCAAATCCAAGTCCTCCGTTGGTATCGTTAGTTGCTTCCTGAATCAACTTATATACCGGGTTGATTGAGTCATACATACCTAACTGAATTACCGTAAATACCGTAATAATCAAACCAACTGACTTTAACATTGGAATTGTAATCTTCCACATAATCTGCCAAGCATTGGCGGAATCAATTTTTGCCGCCTCATAAATACTTGGATTAATTTTCTGTAAACCGTTGATAAACAATACAATCGGAATACCTGTAAACCAAAGTATAATAGACAACTGGTCAAATATTCCTGCAAGACCGTTTGCCAATGCCGGAGAATAACTTTGAATCATCTGCATTACAAATATATTCGAATAAGCATTTGCAGCTTCTACTCCCGTCGCTGTGGTTGTGGCTGTACTCTGTACAGAAAGCAATTGTGACATAACCGGACCTGACATAATGATAACCGGTAAAAAGTATATTGTTCTGAGAATACTCTTACCTATGTTAATCTTACATAACAGGTATGCAATGATAAAGGATAACACTACTACTATAAATGTATACGGTATAATCATTCTCAAGTATTCCAGCATTGCCGGAAGGAAGGATTCGTTCTGGAAGAATGCCGTGTAGTAATTACCCAATCCGTTCCACTGAATTTCATATCCTAAAATTGTGGATTTTACATTTGTAAAACTTAAGTAAATTGTCATCACGAATGGGAATAATGTGAAAATTACAAATCCCACAATCCATGGTGCCATAAATCCATAACCAGCTCTGTCCTGTCTCTGCTGGTATGTACGCATTTTTTTCTTTTTAGGGGCCTTAGCCGGCTTTTCTGCTTTTACTGCTTCAGCCTTAACTGTCTTAGCTGTGTCTTCAGGCTTTACAGCTTTCACTTTATTATCAGCCATTATTTAACACCCCCTTCTATAACTTGTGCACTGAGTGGTGCAATCTTTGTTCCTTTTACTGTAACTTCGTCTTCTGTGTAGTTGATTACAATTGTCTTAACGCTTCCGTCCTTTGAGTACTGGTTTGCTATAACACCATCCTCCAGAACTGTTCTGCTGTCCCAATTATATCCAATAATCTGCGACAGCGGAGCATTTACAGTCGAGTAGATGTTCTTAACAATGTCCTCATACTGACTAAACTCTGTTGAGTAATAATCGGAAGAAGTTGTTGCTGCCAACAAATATGATGGTTCCTGTGTCAGTACAAAGGAAGGTGAAATATTGTAATCAATCATCTTTAACATATCTTTCTGTGAATAGAAAGAGAAGTTTGAATATGGTGCATATATTTCCATTGTACCATGAAGTACCATCTGAAGGAACGGAACGGAATCTGTCTCGTAAACGTATTGTGACGTTCCAACAGGTGACTGTAAGTAACGATCGGTGTACTGCCATAAATACTGGTTCGGAGTTACTAAGTTTAACTTTGTCTCCTGATCACTGATTTTCTTTAATGTATCCTGATACAGTTTTATTACATCTGTTACTGAAATCTGGTCTCCATCACTGTCATGAGTACTTACTAATACATTAGAAGCTCCATCAACCGTAAATGACTTACTATAATCTCCCAAATCATCATAAAGATCTTCAATCCATTCTGCAGTCTTATCAGGACTTGCGTAACCATATTCCGTTACCGGCACATTCTTTGGAAGAATGCCTGACTTATCCAGCGTTAAATATTTTGTATTCAAATGCTTTGCAGCATTATTGTAATAACTGATCATTGTTTCATTGATTGTTGTAAACTCTCTTGAGAATGAAATATCCACATTCTTTTTCTGGAATTCAGCCATCAGGTCCTCAAAATCTCCTTCTTTGCCAACGCTTGATGAGAATTTTGTACTGTACGGTTTTGACAGGGTTTCACCACCGCTCTGCCATCCAATCAGTCCTGAGTTAATATTGGTAACACCACCATCCAAAAATTTGTTAAGAATGTTCTTTACATCATCTGCTGTTGTAACAGTTACCTGCTGTGTAGAGAATACACCTTTCTTTGAATCCGACATAAGGAAGTCAATTCTAATTGGAATATCGGAATTCTCAGCAGTTTTTTCTGTTAATAAGCCCTTTTCAATCAAATGTTCTCTGTATGCCTGTGCCATACCTGTATAATCTGCCGCAGGGGTTCCGTCTGAGCCATCTCCACTAAGGAACTTATATGTCAGATTTACATCAAATTTGTTTGGCTCATCCTGAATCTTACGATAGGAATCACCAGCCTGATTTGTAACCTGATAAAATTCAGAATTGTATTTAAACTTAGCATATGCATGAGTATATTTCATCTGGCTCTTTGCTGTAGCTGACGGCGTAACCTGAATTGTCATATATTCATCACCACTGTCGGCATATGCAACATAAGCTGCCTGTGTTCCATCACCATGTGAGATACCAAATACCGGCATTACAGGGCTCTTAATCGGAACCGAATCGTCCATACTTGAAGTATAGTACAAATCGGATGCAGGATCTTCCCCGTAAACGGTTCCTTCATAATCTGTAAACTTAGCAGCATTCTCGCTAAAACGGATTAAGCTTCCGCTTCCGTCCGGAACAAGAACATAACCTGAAATTAATTTCTTGCTCTTGGAAATATCCCATTTTTCTGTTTTTTCGTTATAGTAATTTAACTGTCCGCCACTTGCTCCCATAAATGGTGTGACGATGATACTTGCTAACTTTGAAATGTTCTTTCCTGTTATTTCTTCATAAGGAATATTATAATTAATGGTTCCATCCTCACCAAATGTAATATATACATTTATTCCAAGGTCTTCACCGTCAATGTCAAGAATACATTCCAGTTTCCACTTGCTGCCATCGGACTCAACCTTTTCAAGTTCGTTTGAATACCCATCTTTTTCTTTTAATGCTGCCGAAGAAGTTATTGACGTTGTCATACTGTCTCCCTCACCTGAATAATATTCAACGGTAATTAAGGAGTTTGCCATGGCTGTATATTGTTCATTCAAAGACTCCTGCTGTGGAGTATTTGCCAGTTCTTTGACCTGATCCACAGTCATATTTTCGTCTTCTGCATATTGTTTTAATAGGTCAGGATTTTTTGCTTCCTTTGCATCGAGAACAGCCTCTTTTGCTTCCTGAATCTGTTTGTTATAAGGAACATCCAGACCAGTCTTCCATACATATCCGCTCTTCTTATCCTTTACCGCAATGATGTCTCTGTCATCACGGAAGAAGAACTGATAATTATCCGTCTCGTATTTTAATTCAAAACCTTTTATTTCTGATACAATATCTACTCTTTCCGGAGCCTTTCTTGTATCTCTGTTTGTATTAAGGTAAGCAGCATATACTGCCGCACCTACTGAAAGGACACATAAGAGACATACAACAAGTGCCATAATTTTAAATTTCTTAACCTTACTTGCCTGTAACATTTCTTATTACCTCCTTTCCTACTGTTGTTAAGAAGTCGTATAACTGTTCCCACATAATAATTACAATCAGTACAACAATAGCCGCTATCAGCATAAATACCGCTGTAATAATCAGACTGACTACCGTTCCCTTAAAATCGTAATCGTGAACTGTTGAAAGTCCTTCGAATATAATCGCTATAGACCAGCCGACACCAATAATCATAATTACTGTAAGAATAAACGATTCGTTATATGTTAATACATATGACATTCCTGTTGTAATCAACATGCTGATCATAGCCGGCATTAAACCGTAAGCAGGAATCATATATACCTGTTTCAATGTTCCGTCACCATCTGTAATTGAAGTAACCAGATAGTTACAAACAATAAACAAAATAAGTATGGCAAAGAAACCTACAACTACCGCTCCCATATCCATGTCTTCAACATCTGTATACTGGTAAATAAATCCTTTACCGGTCTGATATAACATGTATACTCCAAAGAATACAACATAGATAATTGTTGCAGCAATCGGTGAACCATTTTTATGTACTCTGATATCATAATATCTGTCAATTGGATGTTTTGCACACTTAAATGCATAACCAATTTCACCAATTACAGGAAGATTCTTTAATTTCTGTCCTAAAGCTTTCTTCTTCTTTCTTATGACTTTCTTTCTGTCAATTAAACCTATTGCAATTCTGAGTACGATTAATGCAATGATAATTCCAAGAAATGTTCCAAGGTATTTCTGAATTGCTTTGTTTCTTACTTCCCAGAATGCACTGGAATAACCTTCTCTGTTTCCGGCAATTTCAAAATCTTCCATTGCCTGGTCATAATTTTCATCATTGTAATATGCTTTAGCTACACCGTTATGCGCAAGCACTGACATCTGATTCAGTCTTAATACATAACTCCAGTCTTTTAATGCATTATCATAATCACCGGCTTCATATTCACCTAACGCTTTATAAATAGTTGTTGCATATTCTGTCGGTGTAAACGACTGAATGTATCCCTTTTCTCCATCTGCTGTCCAGATGTTTCCATTGTTGTCTATGGCAATTGTTGCAAGGGATGTAAACAAACCTGATACGTCAAGGTCTAACACCTGTGCACCAAGTGAGAAAATTAATTCTCCCGCTGTTGTGTATGCTGCAATAAATCCGTTCTTATCACATGTGTAAATAATTCCATTGGCATCTACCGTAATATCAGTAAGCGCCTCCGTTGCTATAATAGAATTATTAAACATATTTGTACCGTTTGTGCTATGCTTCTTTACCAGGTCATCTCCCTTACCCATACACACTGAGTATGCGATACCATTCATATCAACATATACATTAGAAAAAGTAGTCGGCACTGTATTAAGTATTGCAGAATTTGCTTCCTGTTCCTTGTTATAAATCAATTTCAGGAACATCTGCTGCGGTGTAAGAGTTGTCTTGTTGGATGTAAAATATCCAAGAAATTCTCCTGTCCCAGCCAACTGGATAATACCGTTGTACACACCTTCTGATACAATGTATACGTTGTTTCCACTATCTACTGCAACCTTGCTCGGTTCGTAGTTTGTATCTGCAAAGATCGGAGCTGTCGGTTTATCGTAACGACGAAGGAATTTATAATCCTTTGAAAATTTAAATACCGTCTTTGCACCTGTATCAGCTACATATATTTCGCCATCTTTTGTTCTGTAAATACCCTTAGGAGTAGTAAATCCTTCGAAATTTTTATCCTTAACGGTATCTGCATTTATGATTTCCACAATTTTTTCTGTGTCCAAATCGTAAATTACGATTCTTTTATTTCCTGTATCCACAATATAGAGATTATTATCTTCATCTATAACCATGTCAGCAGGATTTGTTAATCCAAGATTTGTGATTGTTCTGTCCGGCAGATAAGCATCCTGTGTTCTGACAAGTTCATCTTCATCATCAAGTGTATATGTATAACTTGTCGCCTGTGAAGCCGCAACAGGAATCACTGCCATTACCATAAGCATCAGTGCCAGAAGCAGCACCAATGATTTTTTCCATAATTTTCTCATTTAACTGCCTCCTTACTTGATACCTGAACTTGCCATTGTGTTCATAACCTTCGACTGCATACATATGAATATTACCAGCGTAGGAATAAACATAAGCATATTTGCTGCCGCCACCATACCTGATGCTGCCACCGCATTATTTGTACCGATTGAGCCTACATAGTATGGTAATGTTCTCAGAGCTTCATTTGTTATATAGTTATTTGATGATTCCACGTTGCCCCATACCTGCTGGAATGTAAGCACTACAGATGTGGCAAGGGCAGGTTTTGTTAACGGAATAATAACCTTTCTGAGAATTGTAATGTCTCCCGCTCCATCTACTACTGCCGCTTCAATTAATGCATCCGGAATTCCGTCAACAAACTGTTTTACCAGGAATAATCCTACCGGCATGGCAATTAATGGTAAGATGTGGGCAAACCATGTATTGTAGGCACCTACATTAACAATAATTAAGTATCTAGGAATTGAAACTGCTGTTGCTACAAACATAAGAGCCATCTGGTTCACTTCCCATAATGCACCTTTAATTTTAAATTTCTTTTTTGAGAAAACATAAGCTGCCATAATCGTAATAATTAAGTTAAGTACTACAGTAAGCACTGTAACAATCAACGAATTCAAGAAATATCTGGACATTGGAATACCCGTAGTTCCCGCTAAGTTCAAAAGATTTTTAAAGTTATCCATTGTCGGATTGTATACCAAAATTGTTGGCGGGAATTTAAACAATTCGCCCAGTGGTTTAAAAGCATTACATATCATAAATATTACCGGAAGGATCATAAGTATTGACAGTGGAAATGCAATTACATGGAATTTTATTTGACCTTTTGAAAATCTGGTCGGGTTAATTCTGTTGCCTTGAAAATTTGCCATTTATGTATCCTCCTTTCTAATATTCATCTTTTTCTGTAAATAACTTATTTGCTACCTTAC
>JAUUNJ010000052.1 GCA_030844625.1 Roseburia sp.
GAAGAAAACATAAGCCTGCCGAATTGTCCGGTGGGCAGCAGCAAAGAGTTGCAATTGCCAGGGCACTTGTTACAAGACCTACTTTGTTTCTGGCAGACGAACCTACAGGTAATCTGGATTCCGCAACCGGAAGGGAGATCATGTCATTGTTTCATAATCTTCATAAAAAAGGCAATACGATAGTGCTTATAACTCACGATAATCAGGTTGCAGATGAAGCAGAGCGAAAAATATTTATTAAAGATGGAATAGTGGAAGAGGTGGATAGATGTTAGGTCAGACATGGAAAATGGCGTGGAGTGCAGTATTTGCCAACAAAATGAGAACTTTTCTAACCATGCTGGGAATTATAATCGGTGTAGCAGCTCTTGTTATTCTTGTATCTATAGCAAATGGAGCGACGTTATCCGTATCAG
The DNA here is from genome assembly GCA_030844625.1 of Roseburia sp. Classification (GTDB taxonomy): domain Bacteria; phylum Bacillota; class Clostridia; order Lachnospirales; family Lachnospiraceae; genus Eubacterium_G. The sequence continues at coordinate 417 of JAUUNJ010000052.1, forward strand.
ATAGTATTTCTTCAATCGGTTCTAATTTTATTACGGTACAGATTTCAGATGACAAAGAAAATCCTTTGCGTCTTACGGAATTCTATGAACTTCTTGATCATGATGATATAGAGGCGTCGGCGCCTATAGGAAGAACAAGCGTTACAGGTAAAAATGGATATACCAGTGGAACAATGACTATTTATGGAACTACAGGTGCCTACTTTGAAATAATGGACATAGAACTGGCTGTAGGAAGATTGTTGAAAAAGACAGATGTGGATAACAGTTCTTATGTTATAGTTATTTCTGCCGATACAGCGGTTGAATTTTTTGGAAACACAAATGTAGAGGGGGAAACTATTTCTTTAGATGGAAGAAGCTTTAAAGTGATAGGAGTGCTTGCAGAGGAGGACAGTACACAAAGTTCCGCAAGTGCCTCTGCAAACAGTTCGGATGAGGACAGCACAACAAATGTAGTGCTTGAAGGATATATCCCATATTCTACATTAACAAGGATAGGGGATGGTAATGCATTGGATATTACGCAGTTCTATGTGTCATCATCAGATGATAATTCTATGGATAATGCAGAAGCGGCAGTGGAGCAGATTATGTTAAAAAGATTGAATAATGATGAAGATGCTTTCTCTATACAGAATCAGTCTGAAATTATGGAGGCGATGCAGGAAGTAAGTAATACACTGTCATTGATGTTAGGAGGAATCGCGGCAATTTCTCTTCTGGTAGGTGGTATAGGTATTATGAACATTATGCTTGTGTCCGTTACCGAGAGAACTAGAGAAATAGGAATCAGAAAAGCAATTGGTGCAGGAAGAGGAACTATAATGATACAGTTCTTGCTGGAAGCTGTAATTGTCAGTCTGGCAGGCTGTATTCTGGGAATCGGTTTTTCCTGGGCAGCATTGAGGATTATAGGCAGATTCATGGGAGATACGATGAACTTTCACATGGATATGACAGTTGTGTGGATTGCGGTTATTTTTTCGGCTGTTATCGGTGTAGTATTTGGTTTTTATCCGGCAAATAAGGCGGCAAAGAAGAAACCGATTGATGCATTGAGATATACAGGTTAATCAGCCATGGATTAGACATGAAGATTTTAGCGGATATCAGGCTGTGACAATGATTTATTTATGCTATAATAGGATATATTAAGACAGCAGAAAGGAGAAAATTCATGAGGCTTTTACTGGCAGAAGATGAAAAAGAACTTTCAAACGCGCTTGTGGCTATTTTAAAACATAATAATTATTCAGTGGATGCTGTTTACAATGGAGAGGATGCACTGAATTTTCTGGAGACAGAGAATTATGACGGAGCAATTCTGGACATTATGATGCCCAAGATGGATGGAATTACAGTGCTTAAGAGAATTCGCCAACAAGGGAATGATGTGCCCATATTAATTCTTACTGCAAAGTCAGATATTGATGACAGAGTATTGGGATTGGACAGCGGGGCGGATGATTATTTAAGTAAACCTTTTGCAGCAAAAGAGTTACTGGCGAGAATCCGTTCTGTCACAAGAAGAAAAACAGAGGCTGTCAGTTCAATTTTAAAATTTGGAAACATATCGTTAAACTGTGCCAATTTTGAATTATCTTCCCCCCAGGGGGCAATCAGGCTTCAAAATAAAGAATTTCAAATGTTGGAGATGCTGATAGCCAATCCAAAGCAATTGATTTCTCCTGAGCGTTTTCTGGAAAAAATATGGGGATATGACAGTAATGCAGAAATTAACGTTGTGTGGGTATATATATCCTACCTAAGGAAGAAGTTGTCAGCACTGGAAGCCGATATACAGATTAAGGCGACCCGGAATCAGGGATATTCTCTGGAGGAATTATAATGATAAAGAATTTAAGAAAAAAATTTATTATTGTAGCCATGTGTTCCACTTTTGTGGTTCTGACAGCAATTATGGGAGTTGTAAATATTGCTAATTACAGCAAAATAATTCAGCGGGCTGACAGAATGACGGAATTATTGGCAGAGAATGATGGCAGTTTTGAAAAGAAAAATAATGAGGAGTTTAAAGAACCCGGCGAAGATAAAAAAGAAGATATATCAGATAATGATAGAAAAATCAGAGAAAAGCCGGAGGGATTCTCGCCGGAGACACCTTTTGCAACCAGATTTTTTACTGTGTCTCTGGACGAGGATGGAAACGTGATTTCTTCTGATATGGGAAAGATTGCCGCAATCAGTCAGGAAGATGGAGAAGCCTATGCAAAAGAGGTGTTTCAAAAGGATTCGGAAAAGGGATTCAAGGATGTATACAGATATAGAATTACAGAAATTGATGATGATATTATGATAATTTTTCTGGATTGCCGTCAGGACTTGGACAATTCCAGAGCCTTTGCGCTGACCAGTGTGGCTGTGTCGGTTTCAGGTCTTCTGGCTGTTTTTATTCTTGTAGTGATTTTTTCGAAAGTTGTTTTTCGTCCGGTAGAAGAAAGCTATGAAAAACAGAAACAGTTTATTACAGATGCCAGTCATGAGATAAAGACACCTTTGACCATTATAGATGCCAACACAGAGGTCCTGGAAATGGAAAGCGGTGAGAACCAGTGGACAAAAAGTACAAGAAATCAAATAAAACGTCTTTCGTCTTTAACACAGCAATTGGTAACTCTTTCCAAACTGGACGAAAAGGCAGACAGGATGGAAAGGTCAGAGTTTTCTTTATCAGATGTTGTGGCTGACAGTGTGGAACCCTTTGACGTTCTGGCCAGAACCAGAGAAAAGAATCTGAGCATAGATATCAATGAAAATATTAATTTTATAGGTAATCAAAAAGAAATCCGGCAACTGGTGGGAATTCTTATGGATAATGCTCTAAAATATTCCTCTGAAAAAGGAAACATACGCATATCCTTAAAAAAGAAAGGAAAGAAAATTTATCTGGAAGTATGGAACCAGACAGAGGATATTCCTCAGGGGAATATGGATATTTTATTTGAACGGTTTTACCGTATGGATTCCTCAAGAAACTCAGAAACAGGAGGAACAGGTATCGGGTTATCTGTAGCTAAGGCAATTGCAGTATCTCATAGAGGCAGAATAACTGCTTACAGTGAAGATGGAAAGAGCATTAGAATTATGGTGGAATTTAAAATGATCTAGAGGTTGGCAGGGAAATTAAATAATGAAAAATGATAAAAGGCTGTTGCATTAAGTGATATGTACCCTCTTTACTGGACAACAAAAGTCCAGTAAGGAGGGTTATTTTTATTCTTTCACATTTTACTGATTGTGGTACAATAAAGTGGAAAAATTATTAAACTATAGGGAGGAAACAAATGAACAAAAGATTAATATCAGTTGTAATGTCAGTCTGCATTTCTGTGGCATCCGTAATGAGTGCGGATGTGACGATGTATGCTGCAGAGAACACAACGAATACTTTGGAAAGTAACAGTACTACAAAATCAGCAGTATCTGATTTTGTAATAGAAAACGGAGTTCTGACCGGATACAATGGGACGGGAGGAAATGTTGTAATACCGGATACAGTTACTGAAATTTTAAATGATGCGTTTTATGGAAATGATGATATCATAAGTGTTACAATACCGGATACGGTCAAAAAAATAGAGAGAGAGTCATTTCGTTTTTGCGAAAATCTGGAATCTGTATCATTGCCGGCAAATTTGCAATCCATAGAAATAGGTACTTTTGAAGCTTGCAATCGTTTGAAAAAAATCAATTTGCCGGACACCATAAAAAGTATTGGGGCTTATGCTTTTGATTATTGTAATGAACTTCAGAATATCGTAGTGCCAAAGAGCGTTACTACCATTGGAGAGTATGCATTTAGTAACATATGGAATCTGGAAAGCGTTGTAATACCGAATACGGTTACAAGTATTGGTACGGGTGCATTTTCAACAGAAAATATGAAGATTGTAGGTGCAAAGGGTTCAGAAGCAGAAGTATATGCAAACAAAAATTCAATTGGGTTTGTGGAATCAGGGGAAAATGCTCAAATTATTATGCAAACCTCCGGAACAGGAAGCCTTTCCGTGAAAAAGGATGGAAAAGAAGTGACCACGGGGACAACATTAAAGAGTGGAGACTGCATTACAATAACCACTTCTCATAATATGGCAGGTCAGATTGTTACGGCAAATGGGGCAGATATAACCAGTGCGGTCATAAAACCAAATAGCTGGGGAAATCAAATTGGCTATGTTGAAAGTGAGTCGGCTTTAAAGGAAAGAAAATATATTGTTCTGGGAGATACAACAATAAGTGCACAGTTTTTAAATTTGGGCACAGTAAATCAGGTATTGAATGCTGAAGATAGTAATATCAGTTTTAACGTTTCAGGCGAACAGACATTTAAATCAAATATATTTATGGGGCGTACAGTTATGGAGCTGAATAATCACTCTAAGGGAACAGCAACCATAACTGCCAGTGTACAGGGACCGGGTTATGTTTCTTTTGATTATCTCTGTGAAGTTTATGATAAAGATGATTTTCGATTTCTTATAGACAATAAAGTAATGGACTCTTATGTACATGATAATTGTTGGAAAACAGCAACATATCAACTATCATCAGGAAAGCATACAATTACATGGCAATATCAGGGAACAGATGACACTGACAGAGCGTATCTGGATAATGTTAGAGTTTATACAGATAACTCTCTCATACCTGTTAATGATATGACAATTAATGATGATTCGGTTGACCTGAAAATAAATGAGGCAAAGAAGCTGGATGTCACATTACTTCCAAAGGAAGCAGAGGGAAAGAAAATCACCTGGACAAGTTCCGATGAAAAAGTGGCAGTTGTAACGAATGGCACTGTTACAGGCGTGGGAAAGGGTAAGGCTGTAATTACAGCAGAGATTGAGGGACTTAAAGATAAATGTACGGTCTATGTTACCAATTATAAAATGAATGGTGATTTTGAATTGCAGGGAAATACTATTACTGCATATTATGGAGATGCATCCAAGGTGATATTGCCGCAGGAAGCAGGGCAGATTGGAAATAATGCCTTTAAAGATCATACAGAAATTAGAGAAATAGATTTTGGAAGTACATTAAATGAAATTGGTGCCTATGCATTTTATGGTTGTACGGGAATCAGCGAAGTGGTGATACCGGACAATGTAACCGAAATTGGCAGAAATGCTTTCGCATATTGTGACAGTCTGGAAAATATTGTAATTGGCAAAGGTGTTACGAAAATACCGCATTTTGCCTTCTTTAAGGATACAAATCTTAAGACAGTTGCAATTCCTGCAACTGTTACGGAAATTGATAATGATGCATTTTCAAAGTCGGACAATGTGGTCATTTATTGTGAAAAGGATTCAGCAGCCTATAATTATGCAATTAAGAGAGGATTACATTACTGTCTTGTAGATGGAGAAATTCTGGGAGAAAGTTTTGATTCATCTCCTTATGAAGTTATTGATAAGGAAGAAGCAATTGCACAGGACTTTCAGAACGTTCTTGGAACAGAAATATTGGTAGATGCTGATACGGAATACACCTATTATCTGTCAGGTACAAAACTTTATCGTCAGGATATTGCGAGAAATATTTTTGATGCCACTTATATATATGATATGAAATCAGTTCCTAGTTCTATTTATGTAAAAGATTCTGTTATTTATTATGCAACAGCCCAGAATTCACAAACATTGATAACGGGATATGATGTATTTAAGAGTAAGGAGACATTTTCTATGTCTTTTCCGATTAATATATATAGTGCCCAGTTTGTCGTTGATGGAGAACAGAACTTCTACTTTGTAAAAAATAGTAAGGATATATATGTATACGATAAAAACGCAGAAGAACTGGACAAAAAGATACTTTCTAACTCAGCGTTCGCATCGGGGATGAATGAAATTACATTGAATTATATCAGTAAAAATAATAATGTGTTGTTTGCTAATTTTTATAGTTGGGGAAGAGAGCTTTACTATAGTGAGGAATATAGTTTTGACAGTCTCAGCAGTTCAATGAATTTTTCCTATAGTACGAAATATTACGAGGGATATCGGATTGTTCGAAACGGAAATTTTATTGACGACAAATATTGGATTAAAAATCCTGACAGGGCAAATTCTGCAAAATGGAGATTTTTTGATCAAGAAAAATATGCAGTAAACCAGTATGGTGAAATCGCAGAATTTGACTGGAATTCTAAAAAAGAGGAAAAATTTGATTACGAAATTCTTTTTAGAATTGAAAAAAATAATGATTATAGTGTCAATGCATCAACATCTCTGGGTGATAATCTGTATGTATATGGGAATAATGGAACTGTTTTTGAATTTAATACAACAAAAAAATCGGTTGCAGGGCATTATGAATTAGGGGAAAAAATGCAGGTTCAGCAGATTTATTCATCCAATGGAGTTGTTTATGTCCGTTATGAAAAAGAGGGAACACAGTACATTGCGCCCCTGAAAAGTTTTGAATATCAGGAGAAGAAAATTGTAACAAGAAGTGATCATATTACTATGACTTATGGAAAAGAACAGGTTAGAAAAGCTTATCTGGATTCTGTTCCAAAGAATGATTACTCAACGGAACAGAGCCATTATAAAGTGGTACCAAAAGCCAGTGCGTCATATCAGGCAGGAGAATTATCGGCGAATGTAATCGCAGATACATTAAAACGATTGAATTATGCAAGATGGCAGTGCGGATTAAATTCTGTCAGTCTAAAGAACCAGTACATGATCCGTTCACAAAAAGGGGCAGTATTATTAAAAGCAGTCGGGGAGTTGACTCATGATCCAAGCCAGCCGGATGATATGTCAGATGATTTCTATAAGGAAGGATGTGCAGGAGTTGGTGCGGATATTGATTATTCCGGAAATGTATCCTGGGGAGACGATTTGGTAAGCTCAATTTTCGGTTATCTGAACGATGTAGATAATATGTATGCCGGTATTGGACACAGACTGAGCCTTTTGGATAAAAAAGCAGATGCTACAAGTTTTGGATTTTGTGGATGGTATAGTGATTTGTCTATGTATTATGCAACAGAAGAACTTAACAATAATGAATCATATTACGCATGGCCATCGGCAGGATATTTTCCATCAGAGGGAATTGATATTAATGCCCAATGGCATATTGTTACAGATTTTAACTGGGGAAAAAATCTAAAAGTTACATTTCAGGTCGGAACTAAAAAATATGAAACTACACAAGTTTATTACGAGGCAGATTACAGTGCTTTTTATTTCGATCTGCCGAAAGAATTAAAGAATGAATTAACCGGAGGAAAAAGGAAGTTTGGTGATGGAAAAGCTGTTCAGGTAAGTCTGACAGGGCTCGTGGATGAAAAGGGGAATGAAATTATAGTCTCCTATCCGGTAAAATTTGTTGTCACAAGCCCGGATGAAGAAAATGATGACGACAAGGATAAAGATGCAGTAGTAAGCAAAAAGAAAGTTACCAATGTGACTGTCGCTGCGGCGAACCGCCCATATGGAGCGAAAACATTTTACGGAAAGAAAAACAGTAAGATTTCACTTAAGGCTAAAGTTGTGGGAACCGGTACATTGAGTAAAAAAGTGACATGGAGCAGCAGTAACAAAAAAGTAGCAACAGTAAATAAAACAACCGGAAAGGTAAAAATACGCGCATCGAAAGGAACAGCAAAAATTACAGCTACATCTGTGGATGATACCTCAAAGAAAGTTACGATTACAATAAAGGCGGTCGGTAAGCGAAAAGTTAATAAAGTGCTGAAAGTGAAAAATAAGACGGTAAAATTAAAAAAGAAAAGCGCAACGGCACAGATAAAAATTAAGAAGTATACCAAGAAAACCACAGATAAAGTTACTTATAAAGTAAAATCAGGTAAAAAATATGTTAAAGTTGATAAGTATGGTGTTATCACTTGTAAAGTTAAGCCGGGCAAAAAAGTAAAGACGGCAAAAATACAGGTAAAATGCGGCAAGCGTAAGCAGGTGATAAAAATTAAAATTTCAAAATAATAACATTATCTGAAAACTTTATCAGGTTGCGGACATTGGAGATGCACACATGCCAATGGAGCAGCAAGAGAACTGACAGTATAGAAAAATATCCTTCTGAATTAATACGAAACCGAATAATTCAGAAGGATATTTAATTTTATGTCTGTTTTTATATAAAACACTTTATTATAAAATTAAAATTTTTCAAACTCAACCTTTTTATCTTTACCATATGTCTTTAGATTTAAAACCCTGATTCCAGAATTAGGGTCTACAATATACAGATAATCATTTATATAAAAACCTCTTATGTCATAATCCTGATCCAGTTCAATCTCCACAAGCTTTTTAAATTTCTTGTTTTTGTAAGTGTATAACAAATAAGTATTAGGAGTGTCTGAATAGGTGGCTGCCGCAAAACCGATTAAGCCTTTCTCAGAGTCAATCATAAGCGCTTTATAATTGTCTAATGCTTCAGCATAATCATAATCTTCTATTATTAATTTTGCTTCCTGAGAAGCCTTTCCGTCACTTACATCATACATTTCCAGTTTAAGTGATTCCCAGTTGCCGGTTTCTGCGTCGGTGTCTACGCCCAGACCAAAGAGTTTGTTGTCAGTATAAAAATGAAGATAATCTGAAAAACCCGGAAGCTTCAGCTTACCGATAATCTTAGGATTTTCAATGTCTGAAAAATCCACAGAGAATAATGGGTCTGTATTTTCGTATGTTACGAAATAACCGTAATTACCAAAAAATCTTGAAGAATATATGGACTCGCCTTTGGCAATGTTGTTAATTTCGGCTTTGACATTTAAATCTTGATCCAGGACAAAAATATTGCTGGTTTCCTCTTCGGTATCTCCCATATCTGAGTCTTCGTTAGTATGGAAAAGCAGCTTTCTGTTTTTATCATAATAATTAATTCTTGTTTCTACATAAGTTTCAGAATTTTCTGTTGTTACGAAACGAAGATATCCGTCTTTTTCATCAAAATTCAGGTTATCATAGGAACTGCCATCAACCGTTGTGTCTGCCACAAATTCAATCTTATCTCCATTATAGTTATATTTGAAAATCTGAATGTTATCCGTGTATTTATATACACCTGTGTCTTTATAAGCTGTAATGCTGTCAACATCAATGTCCTCAAAATACTTTTGGATGGATTTCTTTGTAGAGCGGTCGAGTTTAACTTTTTTATGGTCAAATATTTTAATGTCCGTATTTTTCATCGCTTTTTTACCGGACGAAGTGTCAGAAATTTCTTTTTCATCCGTTATATTGTTGATTAGATACAGATGATCGTAGCTTGCATACAGGGTTGAAGTGCCTCCGGCAACCGCAAGGGAATCACAGAAGGTTTCGGAGTCATTAATATTAAGTGCGGTAATCACAGTATACCTCTGCTCCTCAATGTGTGTTGGAAGATAAATGCAGTCGTAAGGCATAAGTTTTCCATTAATTGAAGGAACGCATTTGTCCTTAGTTAATGAATACATATTCTTATCGGAAATAGTGTATAAAAAACCGTCGTTCATTCTGGAAGAAATATAATCTCCGTCCTGGATATTCTCACAAATCTGTTCCGGTTGTTTTCTATCTGAAATATCGTATGTGTAAATAACGGTCTCATTGTCAGCCCAATAGCCAATATCATAACATGCTGTGCTGTATTTAGCACTATTCAGCATGCTGTTGTCTAATATATTTGTATATCTGGTTCCAACGGCAACCAGCTTATTTTCAGAAACATAAATTTCCTGAATGGTTTCGTCATATAAGGAACTTTTCTTAAAAGTTATGACCGACATCTTTTCTAAATTCATTCCGTCGGCTTTGGTAATAATGATTTTATATGTTTCTTTTTTATCATTATATGTGAGTGTGTAAATATATTGTCCATCTGTTTTTACAATGTCACCTTCGTGAACGTTTTGGGTCTGTTCATTGGTGTCATAGTAATTAGTGTCGGAGTTTGCGGCGGATTCTCTGTCAGCGTCCATGCTTTTACCGGTGGAAGCTGAATTGGAAAAACTATCTTCAAGGGCATCCTTAGCACCGTAAGACACATTTATGGTTGTTGAAGCAACCTTCATTCTGGTATAGATTTCAGAATAGTCAGAGGCTGTGGTAAAAGAAGCAGGTGCTGTACCGGAACTTTCTGAAATTCCGGTAGAATATTCTGATTCAGAATGGATGACGAAAGTACCGGAACTTTCTGTATCTTTATTGTCATTGAAATATGCTATGCCTATAATTAAAATTACACAGGCAGCAGCGGCAGATGCAAATGCATACATCCTTTTTCCTGATAATTTTTTCTTTGGAATTATTTTGTTATTTTTTATTTCATTCAACAGTTTTTCGTCTACAATATTTTTGGTATTTATTTTTTCACTGTCATTTAAAATTTTATTTGCAATGTCAAGGTTGTCATTCTCTATATCATTATGAAAGATATTTTTCATCTACTTTACCTCCAGATCGTTTTTGATTTTTGCAAGACTGCGGTTTAATCTTGACCTTACAGTGGATGGATTCATGGATAAAATCTGTGCTGCTTCATGGCTTTTATAGCCTTCCACAATACAAAGAGATATAATCATCCGGTCAAGCTGTGGTAATTTGGAAATGGCATTCTGAATGTCAGTCCGTTCATCCTGTGCGGATAAATCATTTTCTGATTTCAAATTGTAGTCGTCAATATTTCTTGCATCCGGATTAAATACGGAAAAACGGGAATATTTTGACCTGAGCATTTTTTTGCATTTGTTGGTGAGGATTTTCAGAATCCATTGCTCAAATTTTGAAGAATCTTTCAGTTTAGATATCCCCTTATATGCATCCAGCACAGTGTCGCTGACAATATCCTCCGCCAATGTTCCATTGCCCATTATGTAAAATGCCATTTTGTATAAATCAGTACAAATAGACCTGTAAATGCTGGCAAACGCCTCATTATCATTTTTCATCGCCATTAATACAGCTTTTTCATCAAATTTCATATAGTTACCTTCTCTTCCGGTTTAAAGCTT
>JAUUNJ010000053.1 GCA_030844625.1 Roseburia sp.
CATATCTTTCACGATAATATTTCAGCCCCTTATCCGCTTCTTCTATGGACATTCCATATGTCCTTATTAATTCCTCTGTAAGAGGTGGTCCAATAAAATGTTCCAGATGATTCAAATCATTCTCTTGTATTCCCAACTTGGACAAAGCATACTGAACCGACTTTGTAATTCCTTCTTTTGAATTACTCAATGTGCCATCCAAATCAAAAATAATAACCTCGTAACTTTTCATTTCTTATGTTCCTTATTTTTTTACTCATAAATTGTATTGTATCATAAATGGCTCTTGTTTTACAGCCGCTTTTGATTTATAATATGTAAAGAATTTATTAAATTTTTGTGAGGTACATAGGAATGAGTCAGGAAAAAGTAGACAAGTATAAAAAGGAAAAATATAATCGTAAACATGCTAAGAAAAAGTCTAATTTTAAAAAAATAGCCGCATATGTTGCCGCTACAGTTATTGCGATTGTATTTATCATTTATATCGGATATTCATTTGCAGTTTCTACAGGTCTTTACACACCGCCAACTACGACTACACATGTAGATTGGTCTGATGATGAAATTGAAAGTTTAAGAAACACTTTGATTCAGAATGGTGATACAAATGTAAAGGGTGAAACAGAAGCAGCTACTACAGAAGCGGCTACTACACAGGCTGAAACTACAGTTGAAGAAACAACAACATCAAAATAATCTACTAACAAAAAGGAGAAATGATTGGTTCATTTCTCCTTTTTTGTGAAAATTCATGCACTTCGTGCATGACACAAGCCATGCTTGCTCTCAATTTTCTCACTAGCCCCCCAAGAAAAGAAAATACCGCCTAAAGGCGGTGCTTTCTTTTCTTTTGCGGGGGTTACATTCGTTCCGGTGCCTCAAATCCCAACAAATCTATACCTGTTTCCAGTATTTTCTTTGCAAGATTTATTAAACTGATATATCCCGCTTTCTTTTCTTTATCTTCCTCTGTAAGAATTTTTGTTTCGTGATAAAATCTGTTAAACGCATTGGACAAGTCATAAATATAGGAACATATCTTATATGGTGCCAGTTCATCTGCGGCAGTTTCCACCACCTCGTTAAATTTGGCTATTTCAAGCATTAACTGTACCTGCTCAATATTATCTGTATCTATTATAGCCAGGCTATCAATGGTACCATTTTCGGCTTTGTACTTCTCAAGAATAGATTTGATTCGTACAATTGTATATAAAATATATGGACCTGTATTTCCTTCAAAGGAAGCAAATCTGTCAATATCGAATATATAATCCTTGGATGCCTGATTGGACAAATCACCATATTTCAGCGCTGCCAGACCGACAATTTCAGAAGTCTTCTTTGCCTCCTCTTCACTGACTGTACGGTTTTCCATAATTTTATCATAGACTGCCTGGTTAATCTGTGCAATCAGATTCTCCAGACGCATTACACCACCATCTCTTGTCTTAAATGGCTTTCCATCCTTGCCATTCATTGTGCCAAATCCAAGATATTCCATTTTTGTATTCTTGCCAACAATTTCTGCTTTCTTTGCCACACGGAATACCTGCGTAAAATGAAGCTCCTGACGCTTATCAGCAACATAAATATACTCATCCGGCTTATAATCCTGTTCACGCTGTACAATCGTTCCCAAATCCGATGTTGAATAAAGAGCCGCACCATCTGACTTTCTTACGATACACGGAGGAAGTTCTTTTTTATCCCCTTCCTCTGCAATATCAACAACTAACGCTCCCTGACTTTCATAAGCCAGCCCTTTATCAACTAAATTCTGAATCAAATCGGGGATATACGGTTCTGCATCACTTTCACCTTTCCAAAGATCAAAAGATACATTTAAATTGCCATAATTCTTCTTTAAATCCGGAAGAGAAATATCCATAATATGTTTCCAAATCGCCCGATATGGTGCATATCCATTCTGAACTTTCAATGTTGCTTCATGAGCCTTTTCTTTAAAAGCCTCATCCTCTTTTGCCTTTGCACTTGCCGTCGGATAAATTTCACCCAATTCCGAAATTGTAAAAGGCGCTTCCTCCGGATAAGAACCATCATAGTTTTCATCAAAATAAACCAAATCCGGCTGACGTGCTTCTAACTCTGTAATAATAAGCCCCATCTGAAGTCCCCAATCACCTAAGTGTACATCAGAGATAACATTATCTCCCACATACTTTTTCATTCGTTTAATGCTTTCCCCAATTACCGCAGGACGCAGATGTCCTACATGCAAAGGCTTTGCCACATTTGCTCCGCCGTAATCAACTAGGACCGTCTTTTTATCTCCTTCACAGCCAAAGTTTTCTTCTTTTGCCATCTCATTCAGATATTCAGCCACAAACTTACTGCTGAGATTGATGTTAATGAATCCCGGCATTACAGCTTCTACTGATTCAAACATGTCATTATCCTTTAATGTCTCAACTACTTCATTTGCAATCATAATCGGTGCCTTATGATAAAGCTTAGCTCCTGCCATTGCTCCATTACACTGATACTGGCACAGGTCAGGTCTGTTTGACACAACAACCTTTCCCAGCTTTTTGTCATATCTATGCTCTTCAAATGCCTTTTCCAATTCTTCTGTTATTATTTCAAGCAATTTTTTCATAATTATTAACTCCTAATTTGGATTTTATGAATCCTATAATGTAACTCCATTTAATTTTAACAATTCACGGGCTGTCTCTACTGAATCTACTCCCTCTTTATTCTTAATTGGTGCAAATTCTTTTTCTCTTACAACTTCATATGCAAGACAGTTGTCCATCATATGAACCATATCGAGAACCAAAGTTTCAAACTTATATCCGTTCTCTGTCTCTGGCTTTACTTTGTTGCCCATTTCATCAATATGTTCTATTTTCTTTTTCACCACATGAACGGCAAGATTATTGTCTAAATTCTTCTCCAAATCCTCAATATTAAAAAGATAATTGAGAATCACACCATATTTATATGCCAGTTCTCCACCTTCTCTTGTCTGATATCTCATTTTCTCTGTCAATTCATAATATTCCACAATGGAAGGTTTTCCGTCTTCCAGACAAAGCACACCAACCTTTTCTTCCGGATTCGCTTTAGATACCACTTTGGATGCCGAACGATATCCGCCGTCAATCATTGCACCTACAAAACATGGATCTGCCATTCTCTGACATACATTGTCAACCGCAAAAATATTGATATATTCAACGCCTGCTTTCTTTGCCTTTTCACAAAGTCCCGATTTGACAAACGAAATAAACCATCCACCATTTCCGTTTGGTGACGTGGAAACTCTATCTTTATCCTCCAAAAAAATCTTCCCATCAAAAGATGCTGCCGGTGCCATTTCCTGAACAAAGAACTCTACGTAATCTTTGTCATATCCAAAATAATTCATTTCTTCAAAGAAATTTATGGTATCGTCATTATTTTTCTCACTGGTCATAATATATAGAGGCACCCATGCCCCTGTCTGTTCTACCACATCCATAAGGTTTTTTATCAGCATTTCAAAAATATATACGTCTTTGGTAATACCGATATTATACATTCCCTTGGGCTTGTCCGATCCCAGTCTGGTTCCCATACCTCCTGCCAAAAGCAGTGCGGCAACCTTACCTTCTCTGATTGCCTGCTGTCCTATTACTGTATATTTTTCTTTATTTTTCTCAATATCAGTAATAGATACAGCATCGTCTAAAGGTGTAATCACGCCCTTAGACATTTGCTTTACATCATTCCCAATCAAATTTAACAGTTCAAAATCAATTCCTTCAATCTGTTTCAAAAGGAGTTTTTTCTGCGTATCACTTAATTCATCATAATATTTTAATAATTGCGTCTGATTATGTTTTTCAAGCAATTGTTTTATCTCATTAAAATTCATCCTTACCTCCAGACTAAATAATTATTTATTATAGAATAATTTATTTTTGTTAAATATGCAAGAAATTATGCATATTTAGCTTTTAGTACACTTTTTTACAATATTAATAATAATTAACCCGCAAAGTTTGACATTGCTTCTTTAAAAATTCCATATAGAGAGCTGTTTGAATCCCCATCCGGTGAATCCTTGTAGTAATAGGAATCTCCATCTTCCACAGTAATTCCAATCCAGTACTCTCCATTTTTCTTCTCAACAATATCTCTTACCCCAACTACAGTACCCTTTTTTATCGTAGTTTTTTTGCTACTGAAATCCGGTGATTTATAAACGGATATTTTCTTTGTTACTGTTAATTCTGAAATATTAGGATTATAGTCTGCAAGCGTTGCTTCCCACATCTGTTCCCAATTATTTCCATTTAATTTATAAGCCATATCCCAGCCGACCTGTCCTATACTTGTAAACTGTGCTCCATGTGTGTCTAATATTATCTTATCTGTGACAGACGCACTATAGCTTACCTTAAAATCCTTGTATGCCATTTCCAATCTTCCATTTTGGTAGGAATAAAATTCACCATCATATTTGCCCGGATAATTATTCGGAGCACAGGTTTCTTGTATCCACAACAAATATTCATTATTAATTTCATAGATTTTAACAGTTAAATTGATTCCGTTATCATTTTTATCTTCAATCAGAACAACACCGTCTATGGAAAGATATACTGTACAATCATCAGTATAATTATCACTATTCGTATCTACAGCTTTTTCCCAAACCCTGATTTCTTCCTTCTCTCCGTCATGATCTAAATCTAATGTATAACTGGAGCCTGTACGATTATTATCATAATTGGATAATTCAAT
This sequence comes from Roseburia sp., assembly GCA_030844625.1. Classification (GTDB taxonomy): domain Bacteria; phylum Bacillota; class Clostridia; order Lachnospirales; family Lachnospiraceae; genus Eubacterium_G. The sequence continues at coordinate 4,759 of JAUUNJ010000053.1, forward strand.
AGAATCTATCTTTTTGCAGAAAGAAAAGCTGTCATTGACTTTTATATATGGATGGTCTGATTCTGTGCAGACAACTGTGATATCATTTTGATTGGGCTCAATTTTTAAACTTAATTTTGCCAGTTCATCGGAGCCTTCTACATTTAATGTTGATGTACCTTGCACAAATAAACATCCATCTTTCAAGGTGGCAGTACCATGAATGGTATCCAGTCTTTGTATAAACATCGTTACCTTGTAAGTTCCGTTTTTCTTCTTGATTTTCAAGGTATCGTATGGATTTGTTTATCCTATATAATTTCCTTTGAACTTATAGGAAGAAGTCTGTGTTGTATTTTTTTCACTGGTTATGACTTCCTCTATCGTAGTGGTCTGTTCAACAAGTGATGTTGTCTCTGATGTTTCAACCTGAGTATGGGTTGTTTTTCCGCAGGCACTTAAAGATATAACTAAAGTTATAACGATAAGCACAGTTAACAATTCCTTTTTCATATTTTACTCCTTTTTTGTTATTTTCTTTTCATAGACGAAATAATGCACAAAACCTCCAGACAACTCTGAAATCTCAAATCCGGATTGATTTCTGTACATTTCTTTATTAACAGTTTCATTTTGAGTGGCATAATTCCTTTCACTTTGCCGGCAAATAATTTCCCTGTTTTTAGAAAATATAACGTTGTTCCTATTCCATATATATCCGTTCTGATATCCGTGTTATAAAGACTGATTCCTTTCCGATCGCCTATCTGCTCCGGTGCCGCAAATCCTTTGGTTCCATAAGCAGATTCTCCCGTAAAAATTTCGTGATTATATCTTTTGGCAATGCCAAAATCTATCAGTTTGACTTTTCCATCATTCATTAAAATAATATTGGAAGGCTTTAAATCTCTGTATACTACAGGTGGCTCCATAGAATGTAAACAATACAACCCACTACACACCTGCTCCATAATGGAAACCAGTTGATTCTGTTTTAATTTTCCTCTGGTCTCAACATAATGTTTCAGATTCATGCCTTCCACATATTCCATAATCAGAAAAAATCTTTCCTCTTCTTTTATTATGTTATAAATTTTTGGAAGGACCGGATGACTGGTGTACTTTAATACACTCAGTTCTTTCTCCATTCCTTCCATAAATTTCTCTTTGTTGGCAGGATCAGAAGTAATATACTGTTTCAGGGCATAGACATTTCCACTGCGGATATCCTTTACCTTATATACTGTAGAAGCCCCTCCTTTTCCCAAAGAGTTCAACACATAATATCTTCCGCCAACAACATTATTTAATATTTCTTTCATAAGCACTCTCTTTCCGATTGTGCTTCTCTCCAAGATTAGCTCAAAAGCCACGCCTTTTCGCCGACTCATCAGATCAAAAACTGTCTGGTTCTCACCCATCTGATTTTCTGCAGATGAGTTATATGGTTGCCACATCAACCAATGTAAGATTTTCTTTTGCATCACTCTCTAAACTTGTAAGCAATGCATCAACCGTATCAAGACTTGTAAAGCAGTTCACACCCGTTTCGATGGAAGTTCTTCTAATTAAGAATCCATCACGGTTCTTATCCCTTCCCTGTGTCGGTGTGTCGATTACAATGTCTATCTTGTGTTCCAGAAGTAAGTCCATTACCGTTGGTGCTTCCTGATGAATCTTGTTGACCTTAATTGCGTCCACACCATTTTCACGTAATATATCTGCTGTACTTCTTGTGGCATATACTTCATAACCAAGTTTTTCGAAACGCTGTGCAAGCGGAATCACTTCCTGCTTGTCTGCATCCTTAACAGAGATAATAATCTTCTTATGTTTTGGCAAAATAACGCCTGCACCTAAGAAAGCTTTATACAATGCCTCATTAAATGTCTTTGCAATACCAAGACATTCACCTGTAGATTTCATTTCCGGTCCAAGACTTGTCTCTGCACCACGGATTTTCTCAAACGAAAATACCGGCATCTTGATTGCATAGTAATCTGCATTTGGCTGTAAGCCCGGCTGATATCCCTGTTCTTTAATACTCTTTCCAATAATACACTTTGTGGCAAGTTTTACAATCGGAATACCGGTAACCTTACTGATATATGGAACAGTTCTTGAAGAACGTGGGTTTACTTCAATTACATAAACCTGTCCGTCACACACAATAAACTGAATATTAATCATTCCCTTTACGTGAAGTGACATTGCAAGCTTCTTTGTATAATCTTCAATAGTATCAATAATTTCCTGTGACAATGTGTATGCAGGATATACGGAAATACTGTCTCCTGAATGAACTCCGGCTCTCTCAATATGTTCCATGACACCCGGAATTAAAATATCCTCTCCGTCACAGATTGCATCTACTTCCACCTCAGTTCCCTGAAGATATTTGTCTACAAGGATTGGGTGATCCTGGGCGATTCTGTTGATGATCTCCATAAACTCTTCCACTTCTTCATCGCAGGTAGCTATCTGCATACCCTGACCGCCCAGAACGTAAGAAGGTCTTACCAATACCGGATATCCCAATTTGTTTGCTACTTCTTTTGCTTCTTCTGCTGTAAATACAGTACCGCCAGTAGGTCTTGGAATACCGCACTGTTCAAGAATTTCATCAAACAATTCTCTGTCCTCCGCTGCATCCACATCCTCTGCTTTTGTTCCAAGAATTGGAACCCCCATCTTCATGAGAGCTTCTGTAAGCTTAATAGCAGTCTGTCCGCCGAACTGAACAACCGCACCGTCAGGTTTTTCGATGTTTACAATATTTTCAACATCTTCCGGTGTGAGTGGCTCAAAATAAAGTTTATCTGCAATGTCAAAGTCCGTTGAAACAGTCTCCGGATTGTTGTTTACAATAATGGTCTCATAACCTTCTTCTTTAAATGCCCATGTACAGTGAACAGAACAGAAGTCAAACTCAATTCCCTGTCCGATTCTGATTGGACCGGAACCAAGTACGAGAACCTTCTTTAATGGATTTGTTTCTGCCGCTTCATTTTCACCGCCATATACAGAATAATAGTATGGTGTGGCAGCCTCAAATTCTGCCGCACATGTATCGACCATCTTGTAAGCAGCTACAATGTTATTGTCATAACGCATCTGCTTGATTTCATTCTGTGGAATTTTTGTCAGTCTCTCAATGACTGTATCAGGGAATTCAATTCTTTTTGCTTCTTTTAAAAGTTCCGGTGTCAAAGGACCGGCTTTTAAAGCGTTTTCCATTTCCACAATAATTGCCAGTTTGTCAATAAACCATTTATCAATCATTGTAACTTCATGAATATGGTCGTAACTTACCCCACGTCTTAATGCCTCTGCAACAACCCAGATTCTTCTATCATCTACTTTGTGAAGCATATCTTCTAATTCATCATCACTAAGTCCTGTGAAATCATAATCCAAAAGGCATTCCACATGCTGTTCCAATGAACGGATTGCTTTCATTAAAGCGCCCTCAAAGTTATTGCAGATACTCATCACTTCACCGGTTGCCTTCATCTGCGTTGTAAGCTTTCTGCTTGCTGTTATGAATTTATCAAATGGCAGTCTTGGAATCTTAACAACACAGTAATCCAGTGTGGGTTCAAAACTGGCATATGTCTTCTGTGTAATTGCATTTTTGATTTCGTCCAATGTATAGCCCAGAGCAATCTTTGCCGCAACCTTAGCAATCGGATAACCTGTTGCCTTGGACGCTAATGCAGATGAACGACTAACTCTAGGGTTAACCTCAATAACACAATATTCAAAACTTTCAGGATGGAGTGCATACTGAACGTTACATCCACCTGTAATGTTTAATTCGTCAATAATATTTAATGCAGATGTACGAAGCATCTGATGTTCCTTATCACCGATTGTCTGTGATGGAGCAACAACAATACTGTCACCGGTATGAACACCAACAGGATCTAAGTTTTCCATATTACATACGGTAATACAATTGCCTGCCGAATCACGCATTACTTCGTATTCGATTTCTTTCCAGCCTGCAATACATCTCTCTACCAGAACCTGTCCCACACGGCTGAGTCTGAGACCATTCTCTAAAATCTCAACTAATTCTACCTGATTATGGGCAATACCGCCGCCACTGCCGCCAAGTGTATATGCCGGACGAAGCACTACCGGATAGCCGATTTTGTTTGTAAATGCAATACCATCTTCCACATTTTCAACAACCAAAGACGGCGCACACGGCTCACCGATTTTTTCCATTGTCTCTTTGAACTCAAGACGATCTTCTGCCTTCTTGATTGTCTCTGAAGTAGTTCCAATCAGATGACAATTATGTTCTTCCAGAAATCCTGTCTCTGCAATTTCCATGGCAAGGTTCAGCCCTGCCTGTCCACCAAGAGTCGGAAGAATACTGTCAGGTTTTTCCTTCTCGATAATCTTCTTCAGTACAGGTACGGTTAATGGTTCAATGTAAACTTCATCGGCAATATCCTTATCTGTCATAATGGTCGCCGGGTTCGAATTTAAAAGAACAACCTCTATACCCTCTTCTTTCAGAGAGCGGCATGCCTGAGTTCCTGCATAGTCAAACTCTGCCGCCTGCCCGATAACAATTGGACCGGAACCGATAACTAAAACTTTTTTAATTCTTAAATCTCTAGGCATTCTTTTTCACCTCCATCATCTGAATAAACTCATCAAACAGTCTGTCAGAATCCTGTGGACCCGGACATGCTTCCGGATGGAACTGAACTGTAAAAATATTCTTGTTCTTATATCTTAAACCTTCTACGGTTTTATCATTAACATTTATGAAAGCAACTTTTGCAATTTCAGGATCAACAGTATCACCATCTACCATGTACCCGTGATTCTGTGAGGAAATATAAACATGACCGGAATCCAAATCCTTAACAGGATGATTTCCTCCTCTGTGACCGTATTTCATTTTCTTGGTATCTGCTCCTGTGGCAAGTGCCATCAGCTGATGCCCAAGACAGATTGCAAAAATCGGAATATCTGTATTGTAAAGTTTTCTAATCTGTTCTATCTGATAAACACATTCTTTTGGATCTCCCGGTCCGTTTGACAACATAATGCCGTCCGGGTTAGATGCAATAATTTCTTCTGCGGATGTTCCCGCCGGATAAATGGTAACATTACACCCTCTTCTGTTTAAAGAGTCTCCAATATTGTTTTTCGCACCAATGTCTAATAATGCAACATCAAATCCGTCACCTGGTAATACTTTCTTTTCTGTGCAGCTGACTTTCTTAACTACACCTGAAACTTTATATTCTTTGATTTTAGGAATTACCTCATCAAGATCATAGTTTTCATCTGTGGTAATCATGCCGTTCATTGTTCCCTTTTCACGAAGAATCTTTGTAAGTGCTCTTGTGTCAATTCCTGCAATTCCCGGGATGTCATTTTCTTCTAAGAAATTCTGAATAGTATCATCGCATCTGAAATTACTTGGCATTCTGCTAAGCTCATTCACAATATATCCATCCGGCCACGGTTTTAAGGATTCCATGTCCTCATGACAGATACCGTAATTACCAATCAGTGGATATGTCATACACACTGCCTGTCCTGCATAGGATGGGTCTGTAAGAACTTCAAGATACCCCCACATAGATGTATTAAATACGATTTCACTAATCACTTCTTTTGTTGATCCAATCGATGTTCCCTTGAAAACTGTACCGTCTTCTAAGATTAGAAAAGCATTCATAAATGTGTCTTCCTTTCTTGTGTTTTTCGTAGTATGTCAATTGTAGGTTGAAATGATTTCAGCCTGCAAAAAGGCGCACTACTGCCATTTGCTCAAATTGTAAAGATTATACCAAAAAACTCGATGCAATTCAACATTATCCGCAAAGTATTTTTCTATGAACTTTTATTAGCATTTTTCTGTTCTCTTTTTCATCAAACATCTATTACTTCATTCAATATGAAAAGCCAGTCTGAATAGTTTAATCCATTCAGACTGGCTCAGTTGTTGCCGGGCAACAAACCACGGCGGCATCCAATCCCACAGTAACATTCCCCCCAAAAGTGAAATTCGGTCGTTCACAAAATATTCCACTTATCTATTACCATGTATTTCCAATTGAATGCATTTTTATTATACACCAAAATTATCTATAGTTCATTATCTTATTATGAAAAAAATGTTTTTTATATCGCAAAAAACAGGATAATTCATTGAAATCTTCTCTGGTTCGTCAATCAGTTATATATTCCCCCTTACAATGACAAACTGTTATTCCTTTTGAAAATATGAAATATATTCAATTGAATATTTACTATTGGGAAATAACTGTTTATGTAAATCAATAAAATAGTCATCTGTCATGCTGGCAATATAATCTGCTACAATCTGATTTGGCTCCTCATTTAAGTAATCAAAATCTTTATAGTATTTTAATGCTTCTTTTATAAAACAAACGTGATGTCTGTAAATTATGGAATTTTCATCCTTACTTTTCAGTTGTTCCAAAAGTGCATAATATACTTCCTTGAACATTGGTTTGATAATTTCATTATATTTAGAATTAATTTTCTCATTCAAATATATAACATCATAGTTTTCTTTCTTGGACGTTTTCAAATCTCTGTATG
>JAUUNJ010000054.1 GCA_030844625.1 Roseburia sp.
AAGTTTGTTTTAAAGTAAATAAAATAGGAAAAATAAAGCACCCGCTATTTTAAGGGGTATGATTGTAATAAATCTAAAACTTAACATGAATCTAAAAATTATATACAAATATAAAAACTTATCAAATGTCAAAAAAATGTTCACAAATCTAAAAAATAATGTTATGATGCTTATAAATAAAGGATTCTTGTAATGATTACAAAATAATATACACAAGGAGGAGGACATGGCAAATTCTAATATTACAAAAAGGGCATTAGCGCAAAGTTTAAAAGAATTAGGAGCAACTAAGATTCTTGATAAGATTACGGTGGCAGATATCACGGAGCACTGTGGAGTGAACAGACAGACATTTTATTATCATTTTAATGATAAGTATGAATTACTTAGCTGGATTTATACTCAGGAATTGTTTATTCCATTGACTAAGGATCTTTCCTTTGAAAACTGGGGAGAAAAATTGATTGAATTATTTAAATACATGAAACAGCAGAAGAAATTTTTTATGAACACCATTAAGTCGTCCAATAATTTTTATGCTGAATATCTGGAAAAAGTGCTTGTAGAATTATTTAATAAGGCAATTACAGAATTAGATATCTCAAATAATTTAGGAGAAAAAGAGCAAAATATTTATGCCAGATTTTTTGCGTACGGATTGACAGGAGTAATTGTAGATTGGACGTTGAAAGGGATGAAGGAAGAGGAGGCAGAATTTTCTTATACGCTTCAGAATATGGTATTTAATACAGAGCGTCTGGGACATGAATTTTATATGTACCATAAAGGTGAAAAAAGTAATCGTGTGTAAGAAAATGTGTTATCTGATAAAAATATTTACGTTATAAGAAAATCATAAAATTATCATACAAAAACAGTATCACTATACAATTTTGTACAAGAGTATAAAAATATAACTCATGTATGAGATTGTATAGTGATTTTTATTTATTCAACAGTATACTGTATTGTAGGAATTTAATTAGAAACAAATTCTGTCTGATCAATATAATATTTTAAACAACAGACTATGAAAAGGAGTGTATCTATCATGAAAAATTATGTTCATAAGGGTATCAGTTTGATGTTAGTAATGACTATGTCGGCATGGTGTTTCACAGGATGTGGTACTGCATCAAATGACAGGGAGAAGGTTACAAAAAAGGATACGGCATCGGATACCGCCAATATGGAAGATTTGCTTACAAGTAAGGTGGGAAGTGCTGGTGATACAGACAAGAAAGAAACCGTTTATGTTGAGATGAAAGCAGATGGAACCGTTACAAAAACGACGGTCAGCAATGTTCTGAAAATATCAGGAAAAGATAATATAAAAGATTATTCCTCTTTAGATGATATTGAAAATCTTAGCGGAGAAGAAAAATTTGCCAAGGACGATGAGGGAAACCTGATTTGGGAAAATAAAGGAGAGAACATTTCTTATCAGGGCACAACTACAGAGGCTGCCCCAATTGACATTAAGATTACATACTATTTGGATGATCAGAAAATAGAAGCAAAAGATTTGGCAGGAAAAAGTGGAAAAGTTAAGATTGTTTATGATTATAAAAATAATGCCAGAGATGAGAAAGGAAATTTTGTACCTTTCCTTGTTTTGACAGGTATGATTTTGGATGGGGATAATTTTTCCAATGTTGAAGTAGACAACGGTAAAGTGATTGATCATGATGGTACAGACATTGTGATCGGATATGCAGCTCCGGGTCTTAAAAATGAATGGTTAAATTCAATTAAAAATGCAGAGGAGTACATTGGAGACATTGAGATTCCTGAATCTGTTACGGTTACTGCGGACGTCAAAGAGTTTTCAATGGATATGACTTTGACAGCAGCCACATCTCAGATTGGTGATATGGATTTGGAGGATACCTTAGATTTTTCTGACATTGAAAGTCAGATGGATGAGCTTCAGGATGGTGCTGACCAGTTAGTGGATGGTACAGAAGAGTTGAATGATGGAGCAGAACAATTACAATCGGGTTCATCAAAACTTAATTCAGGAGCAAGGGATTTAGCGAAATATACAAAACAGCTTTCTGATGGTACAGAAAATTTAAAGAACCAGTATACAATTTTTAATAAAGCCCTTCTGGATGGTGTAAAGTCTGCCAATTCAGGTGCAAAACAAATATATAAAGGAACAAAAGAAGTGGAGAGTGCAGCCACAGCAGTTAATAAAGGTGCTAAAGAATTAGAAAGTGCAGCTACAGCCATCAATAAAGGAACAAAAGAACTGGAAAGTGCAGCAGCGGCAGTTGATCCGGGAGCAAAAGAACTGGAAAGTGCAGTAGGAACAGCAAATAAGGGAGGTCAGCAACTGGCAGATGGAATTTCCCAGGCAAAATCAGCTTTTGAGGACACTACAGATGCAGATGGAAGTGTAAAGAGTCAGGGACTTAATAATGGTTCTAAGAGTATCGCAGCCGGTGCAAAGAGTGCCAATGAGGGTGTCCAGGAACTGGCAAAAATACTTCAGGATACACCGGATTCTATTCAGAAGCAGATTAATGGAATTATCGATCAGGTAAGTGCGGCAACAAATGGTGCTGTTTCTTCCGAAAGCGCATTAAATGCCACAGTGGAAGGGATTAATTCGGCAGTAGAAAGCGGTATGGAATTAAGTGAAGTTCTCCAAAAGAACGGACTGAATGCAAAATCCTATTATTCACTGGTTCAGGCTTATTATAGTGTCCAGACACTCAGTTCCGTTAAGAGTACATTTGATGCACAAATTCAGGATAAGGCGAAGGACATTAAAGAATTATTAAGCGGAATGAAAGCATTAGAAGATGGTACGGCTACCCTAAGTGGTGGAATCGGTCAGGTTTATGCAGGAATGCAGCAGATTGATAAGGGGGCAAAAGAACTTGTTTCAGGTACCGGTGAAATACAAAAGGGAATGGCAAGTCTTACTCAGGGAACTTCCGGAATAAAGAGCGGAACCACCAAACTGGCTTCCGGTACATCAAGTCTCGAAAAAGGAACAAAGAGTATGTCTAAAGGAACGGCAGCGCTTAAGACAGGAGCCGGAAAACTGAAAACGGCAATGAAACAGTTATCTTCCGGTGCATCTACATTAAATACAAAGATAGGCGCTGCAAGTCCTAAGATTAAGAGTGGAGTTTCACAAATTGATGCGGCTACAAAGGAAATCAGTAAAGGAGCAGGAACGCTGTCATCGGGCACAACAGAACTTGATAATGGAATCATCACATTGGCAGATGGTACAAAAGAACTGAAAGATGGTGCAATTAAATTAAATGATGAAGGCATTAGCAAAATTACGGATATTTTCGGAAATGATGCAAAGGAAGCAGTTGATATAATAGAAGATACTTTGAATACCGGAAAGGAATATAAGTCATTTAGTGGTATCAGTGATGATATGAGCGGAGAAGTTAAGTTCATATTTAAGACTGAGGAAATAAAAGCGGATAATGAGTAAAGGAGCTGATAAGACATGAAAAGATTTGGACAGTTTGTTGTAAAAGCCAGATATGCCATATTGATTATCAGTATTCTGCTACTGATACCGGCGGCTATAGGCTATTTTACTACCAGAGTTAATTATGACCTTTTATATTATCTTCCTGACGGAATTGATACAATGACAGGACAGGATATTTTACTGAATGACTTTGGGTCAGGTGCTTTTGGAATGGTTCTGGTCGATGGAATGGAAGATAAGCAGGTTTCTGAACTGAAAGAAAAAATAGAAAGTGTGGATCATGTAAGTAAAGTTTTATGGTATGACAGCTTTGCAGATTTAAATATGCCGAAGAGTATGCTGCCCGAAGACGTATATAATGCTTTTAATCATGGTGATTCCACTATTATGATGGTTATCTTTGATGATACAAGTTCCGGTGATGGGACAATGGGGGCTATCAACGAAATACGAGAAGTTACAAAGCACCAATGTATGATCAGCGGAATTTCGGCGATTGTAACGGATACGAGGGAACTTGCTGAGCAGGAGACGGTAATATATGTAGGGATTGCGGTTATAATTTCCGTAATAATACTTTCATTGCTGATGGATTCATGGCTGATTCCGATATTTTTCCTTTTAAGTATTGGTATGGCGATTGTCTATAATTTGGGAAGTAACATTGTAATGGGAGAGATTTCCTATATTACAAAAGCATTGGCAGCTGTACTTCAATTAGCGGTAACTATGGATTATTCCATATTCCTATGGCACAGTTATGAAGAACAACTGGAAATAACCAATGGAGATAGGAACTCAGCCATGGCAAATGCCATTACAACAACAATTTCATCGGTAGTGGGAAGCTCTATTACAACTGTTGCAGGATTTATTGCATTGTGCTTTATGAGTTTTACATTGGGACTTGATATGGGAATTGTTATGGCGAAGGGGGTTGTGCTTGGCGTTATAGCATGTGTAACAATTCTGCCGTCAATGATTCTTGTATGTGATAAAGCTATTGAAAAAACAAAACACAGGCAGTTATTGCCTGATTTTAAGAAAATACCGGCATTTATTACAAAGCATTATGTTGTATTTATTGTTTTGTTTTTAATTTTATTGATTCCTTCTATTTATGGATATAACAATACAAAGGTTTATTATGATTTATCCTTAAGTCTGCCAAAGAGCCTTGAAAGTGTTAAGGCTCAGGATACAATATCTGAGGATTATAATCTTGGATCGGCAAATATTGTTCTGGTACAGTCCTCAACACCAAAAAAGAATGTTTCCAACATGATTGAGGAAATTAAAAAAGTTGATGGTGTTCAAAGTGCACTGGGACTGGAAAGCGTACTGGATAGTTCTATACCGGATTCTTTTATACCGGAGGATTTGACTAAAGATCTGAGGAACGATGAATATGAAATGTTTCTATTTATGTCAGAATACAAAACCGGTTCTGACGAGGCAAATGAACAGTGTAATGCAGTAGAAAAAATTATTAAAAAATATGATGACAAAGGCATGCTTGTAGGAGAAGCAGCATGTACAAGAGACCTGATAAAGATTACAAATAGAGATTTTGCCATTGTCAGTGCAGTTTCCATAGTTCTTATTTTCATAATTATTGCGCTGGTGTTCAAATCAGCAACGCTTCCGATTGTTCTGGTTGCGCTGATTCAATCTGCAATATTTATGAATATGGGTATTCCGTATTACACCAATACGGTATTGCCGTTTATAGCATCCATTGTAATTGGAACCATTCAACTGGGAGCTACGGTTGATTACGCAATTCTGATGACCAACAGATATAAGTTAGAACGTTCTCTTGGAAAGGACAGAAAGCAGGCATCCTGTGATGCACTGACAGCTACCATGAAGTCTGTAATCGTCAGTGCGTTGACATTTTTTGGAGCTACTTTTGGTGTGGGTGTTTATTCCAGCATTGATATGATTAGTTCTCTCTGCCTGCTCATGTCAAGGGGAGCATTGATCAGTATGGTATTTGTTATCTGCATCCTTCCGGCATTGTTTATTCTGTTTGATAAACCGATTATAAAGGGAAGTTATAAATTTTTGGATGTTAAGCATTAAGATTGATTTTCAAGGTGTTTTTATGGTAAAATTACAATAAGAATAAGTTCGGAAAACATTTCATATTTATAAAAAGGAATGTTGAAAAACGGTACAGGAGGAAAGGCTTATGAAACAGATTATCATTGCAATCGGAAGAGAATTTGGAAGCGGTGGACACATTGTGGCACAGAAACTGGCAGAACGTTATCAGATTCCTTTGTATAGTAAGGAATTGCTGGCGGAAGTGGCAAAGGATGGAGAATATAGTAAAGAAATACTGGAAAGATTTGACGAGAAACCAATGAATCTTGCTTTTATTCCTGCACCAATTGGAGGAACTACTGTATCTTTGGAACAGGGCGTGGCAATTACCCAGTTTAATTTTCTTAGAAAGAAAGCTAACGAGGAGAAAGAATCTTTTGTTGTTGTGGGAAGATGTGCGGATGAAATTTTGGCAGATAATCCCAATATGGTCAGTGTTTTTATTCTTGGAAGTAAAGAGAGCAAGATGAAACGCGTCATGGAAAGAGAGGGATTGGATGAAAAGTCAGCATTGACCAAGATGAAAAAGTCAGACAAAATGAGAAAGACTTATCACAATTTTTATTGTGAAAATAAGTGGGGAGATTCAAGAAGTTATGATATTTGTATTAACACTTCAAGAATTGATGCTGATACAGCAGTAGATATGATTTCTAGATATATAGATACCAGAGAAAAATAGAGCTAAAAACGTTTCAAACTAAGAAACTCCCTTATTTTAAAGGGGGTTTCTTTTTAAATGAGCTGAAAAATAAAAATACTTTCTTGGGTGTGATATATAGTTTATGAAAACAATATGTGTTAAAATACTATGTAAAGTTTATGTAAAATAGGAGGAAACCATGAAAAAGGGAACTAAGAAAATTTTAGCCATGATTTTAAGCGTGGCTATGGTGTTCAGTACATCAGTATTTGCACCGGCAGATTTCCAGAAGACTGTTTTGGCGGACGTAAATGAATCCTTAGTAACGGATTTTTCTTATGATTTTGCCTATACAACTCCAGGATATGCAGACGGTACCATTCGCATATCTGCAAATGAGGATGGAGTTTATAAAGTATTCTGGGGAGATGCGGAAGGAAACAAATTAAAGAAAAACGGATATGAATATTCATATCTTGCAAGGGTAATTGTAAAAGACGGAAAGGGTTCTTTTAATATTATTTCCGATTATACAGCTATTCCTGAAAATGCAAAAACAGTTTTAGTGTACAGAAAAGATGCAAAACAGTATGTATATGATATTCCTGCAGACAAGTTATTTGCACCGGAAGGCGACTCATATACATTTGGTGCGCTATCTGATCTTCATTATGGAAGATACAGTACGCTATATGATGATGATGCAGTACCGGCAGTAGACAATGCGTTGGACTTTCTGGATAATGTTGGAGTGAAATTTGTGGGAATTTCAGGGGATTTGACAGCAGGCGGTGAGCAGACATCACTTGATAAGTACAATACAGCACTTGCAAAGCATCCTGATATTACAGCTCTAATATGTACAGGAAATCATGATTCAAGAACAACCATATCAACAACCGATACAAGTGCTTTAGATACATCAATTATAAGATGGTATAACTCCATAGCAAGCGGGTATTATACAGTTGATGCTGATGGAATCGTAACGAACAAATTAAATGGCTATCCGATTTTAGCCAATGATGCTCTTACCAATCCAATTAGTACACAATATAGAGCCGCTGCACAGTCAGATGCTGAGGATACCACAGTACCGGGGCTTGATTTTGTTACAACCGCAGGAGGAAATATTTTTATTTTCTTTAATGAAATCGCACAGACAAGTGAAACATATAAAGTGGATGATCTTATCACAACAGGTCAGATGGACTGGCTTGCAGAACAGCTTGAAACATATAAAGATAAAAAGGTATTTATATTCTTCCATTCATACCTTCCTGTTAATACATTAAATAACGATGCTGTAGATTACAGTAACTGTACAGGAGATTTAAAGAGTGACGGTGGTTATTCCTATAATTTAGATTTTAAAGATGCGGTCACAACATCTGACGGACTTAACATGCAGGCACTGTTTAATAAATACAGTAATGTAACAATGTTCTCAGGACATTCTCACTGGCAGTATGCAATGCAGGAACTGAATGCAAATTTAAATATCGGAAGACTTAAGAACGGTAATGGCGCAACACTTGTTCATTTATCGAGTGTTACAGAACCAAGATATGTTGGAAGAACGGATTCAGCACGAACAGAACTGAATGGAGAGGCTTCTGAAGGAAGTACAGTAACAACTTATGATGATTGTACTGTTTATAACAGTATTGATTTTTATAACGGTCAGTATGAGGCATATGCTACATATATTATCCCAGCGGGCACGGATTCCAAGTATGAGCCTGTTAAAAATCCAAGTTATAAAGAATCAGCGGATGCAATTACAGGTGATGAATATCTTGAAGCGGAAGATATGACATCAAATCAGTTGTTAAAGTCTGATTATAACCTGATGTTAGGTGCAGGATATGTATATAGCAGTAAGGGCAGCGAAAACACAGACGGTACGTTGACAGACGGTTCGGCAGTAGGAAACTTTTTGAATACAAAAGAAGGTAAGAAAGCAGATCAGTATGTTATTGTTACGTTAGACGGAGAGCAGGAAGTAAGTAATCTTAAAAACTTTATGCTGTATTTTGTAAATGGACTTACAGATTGTTCATCCTTTAACATTCAGTTATCGTTGGATGGTGAAAATTACGAAACAGTTGGTACTTATACTGACATGAAATATACAACAACTACATTAGATGTGGATATAAGCAATTTAACACTCACAAAATATAAATATGTTAAGTTAAATCTGACAGGCGGTTCCAAAACATACGGATATCAGATAAAAGAATTTGCCGCAATCGGTTATGAGAGGAACGCAACCCCAAATACTGCAGGAAGCAGCAGTTCACTTGTACCGGGAAATATAGATGAAGAAGATTATTTAGCTACTGACTATAATCTTATTTATGGTGCAGATTATACTCAGAGTTCCGTTGGTGGTGAGAATAGTGAAGGAAAGATGACCGACGGTAAAATCACGGGAGGATTTGTAAATACGGAAAGAGACAGCAGTGCCCAGAATCAGGAGTTTGTAATTGATTTGGGAAAAGCGAATATTCAAAATGTAAGTAATATTGATTATTTCTTATTATATTTCCAGAATGAATTGACAAATGCCACAGATTTTAATGTTTCTGTTTCATTAGATGGAAAAACATATGAACAGGTTGGTACATACAGTAATGTTAATGTAGAGACAAATCATTTTGATCCTGATCTGAGTGGTGTAACGTTAGAGCAGTTCAGATATGTAAAATTGAATTTAACGGCTGGTAAGACAGGCTATGGATATCAGGTTAAGGAATTTGCTGTAATCGGTATAAATCCAATCCAATATCCGGAAATAGCATATCAGACAGCAAACGTTGCATCGGCAGCAAAGAATTATGCTTTAAATAAGACTATCTACGTGTCTTCAACGTACGCTAAGGAAGGCAGCGATCCAAATGTATTAACAGATGGAAAGAAAGATAAATACTGGTCATCTGACTGGGATAATACCAGAACATCAGAATACATTATTATTGATTTGGGAGATGAATACGATACAGAACAAATAGGTACAGTATTAGTTAATTATAAGAGCAATGATACTTTCTGTGGGGATTATAAAATAGAATTTTCCAAGACGTATAATGAAGAAGATCCTTCAGAAGGATTTTATGAAGTTGCGAAAACAAAAGCCGCATCATGGGAGATTATGCAGAAATACTCTGATGCCAACGGATATGTTGCAACTCAGGTAACTGATGTGGATTCTGATACAGTCAGATATGTAAAGATTAATATGAATGGTCATAAAGGTTATGGATATCAGATTTATGAAGTGGCGGTAATTGCCAGAGAGATACCTCCAAAAAATCTTGGGACAGACAGTAAGGCAAAGATTTCCATTGCAGATCAGGAATATGTTTATACAGGAAGTGTAATAGAGCCTCAAATAACAGTATTATACGGCGAAAAAACATTAGATAAGGATACAGATTATACGGTGGCTTACACAGATAATGTGAATGCAGGAACGGCTAAATATACTGTAACAGGAATAGGCGATTACACAGGAACTGCACAAGGTGAATTTACAATCGCTCCGCACAACTTGAATTCTAATGATATTGCTATTGATGATTCAGGTCTTAAGGAGGATTCTGAGTTTGACGGAAATGAAAAAACTCCTGTTATCACATTAAAATATAATGAAGAAGAATTGACTGAAGGCAAAGATTTTACCGTTGCTTATGAAGATAATCTATATCCGGGAACAGCAACAGTTACAATTAAGGGCATTGGAAATTATACCGGTGAAATTGTAAGAACATTTAATATTGTAAAGAAATCAATGGAAAATGTTACAGTGACAACAAGTTTTGACGATGACAATCAGTTGGTGATTACAGTAGAGAATAATGGCTATGAAATGATAGAAGGTCAGGATTATACATATATTGCAGATACAGATGAACTTGGTAACATTACAATAACATTTACGGCAATGGGAGATAATTATTCAGGAACATTTGTAAAAAAGATTTCCGCAGTAGATAATCCTAACAGACCAAAAGTTGAAATCAGTGAGAGTAAAGAAGGACAGACATACAAATATACTGGTTCAGAAATCAGACCTGATGTAGATGTCAGGTTCAGTGGCAACACTCTAGTTCAAGATACAGATTACACAGTATCCTATGAAGACAATATCAATGCAGGAACAGCAAAAGTTAAGGTTGTTGGAATTGGAAAATATGAAGGTGTAATTAATGATGTGTATAATTTTGAAATCGGTCAGAAAGATTTGAGTGATTCAGATGTTGTTGCGGATGAATCAAATCTGAAAACTGCTTTAGAATTTAACGGTAAGGACAGGACTCCTATTGTGATACTGAGCTTTAATGGAAAGCAATTAAATGTAAATGCAGATTATACAACCAAATATGAAAATAATTTCTATCCGGGAACAGCAACAGTAACCATTATAGGTATTGGCAACTTTAAGGGTCAAATTGTAAAGAAATTTACAATCATAAAGAAACCAATCGGAAATGTTACAATCAGAACCAGCTTTGATGCTGCAAAACAGTTGGTAATTACAGTCAACAATGGCAGTTACAAAATGACAAAGGATAAGGATTATACATATACAGTAGTTACGGATGCAGAAGGTAATATTACTATAACGTTTACCGGACTTGCTCCAAATTACTCCGGAACGTATGTGAAGAAGATTGCTGCTGCAGATAATCCAAACAGACCTGTACCACCAACGGTTAAAAAGACAAAAATCAAGAAAGTAAAAAATACCAAAGGAAAGAAAGTAAAGCTTTCCTGGAAGAAGATATCAGGAGCATCCGGATATCAGATTAAGTACTCCACAACCAAGAAATTTAAGAAGAAAAAGACCAAGACTAAGACAATAAAGAAAAATACCGCTAAATATACAATTAAAAAGCTGAAAAAGAAAACAAAATATTACATTAAGGTAAGAGCTTATAAAGTATATAACGGTAAGCCATATTATGGTAAATGGAGTAAAAAGAATTTATTTACAATTAATAATTTATGAATGTAACCTTAATAAATTATTAAAAAGAATTTCTTCCTTTTTGTTT
>JAUUNJ010000055.1 GCA_030844625.1 Roseburia sp.
TATCAACATCAATTGTTTCTATTCCTCTGACTTCTTGACAATACGGCGAATAACCTATTCTTCTGTTAGTTTCCATAAAAAGCTCCCTTTTAAATATAAAAAACGCACTTGTCTCAACCCAAATAGGTTCTAAATCTTGAGTCCTAGGTACATCTTCAAGTTCATAATTTAGAGTTTTTCCTTTATACCACACAAAATTTTGTATTTTTTTTGCAGTATAAGCGGAATCGTACTCTTCGCTTAGCACTTTATTCAATGAGTTTCGAAGAGATTTTAAAGATATAAAAGGCGAAGTTGCATGTGCTAAAACGTAAATATCCGATTTTATTTTTCTCAGAAAAGATGCATATATTTCAGCCCCTTTGACTTGATCTCCATCTAAATATTCTTCTCTTTTTAGGAACTTAATGCCTTTCGGCATATAATCCATAATGCGATCAGTACTACAATATACATATACTTCATCAATTTCCTTCACCGATAATAATGTATTTGCTATATGCCAACATAACGGATGTCCTGCAATTTCTAAAATATTTTTATTCTTTAATCTTACCGAATTCAATTTAATCGGTATAAAAGCTACAACTTTCATTCATTAACAACTCCTTTTATAAATCTTATGCATTCTTTGCTTTCTGAATCGAGCCTTTCATACAGAATATCTTTAGTTAATTTAAGATATTCTATTGCATTCTGTCTCGCACTTTTCTGGTCATTATTTTTTAAAAAGTAAATCGTTGAATAGTAGTAGAAAGAGGAATCCTTGTTATTTTTTTCATATGCCTCAACTAATATTTTATTTAATAATACCTCATCATTCAGATTATTAAATATAGCCAAAGCATACGCTCTATTAAATGGATTATTGCAAATAGCTTGCCAGTTCTTCATAATATACTCGATCTCAATTTCAACAACTTTCTTCTTTATACGTTCACACTGTATACCTGTATCTAATAATTCTTCGTATATAAAAGGCATCTCATTATTCATTCTTTTCACAAAATAATCAAAATCATCAAATCGGTTTTCTGCTCTACTTAACAGATGATAAAAATAGCCTTTTACTCTTCTTCGTCTTAATACATCATAACTCTCGCATGTACCAGTATTTATGTAATTACAAATGCTTATTGTCGGATTAGTGTAATTCCCTCCAATCAGACTAATATAGTCATCCGGAGGTCTCTTTGCATTGGCGATACATCCATCGGTGCCAAAGATAGATACATTATTGTTTGCCATATCAATTATTCTCTTTATTTGATTAAATCTATTAATTCGGAAATCAGCTGTCTCTTCACTCGCTATATCTACTAAGTTTATAATTTTTTTCCTCATTAACGCAGCTTGAGAATGAGCTGATGAATATGTGTGAATTATTACATCAGCTTCGGAAATAAGCATGTCAAGTGAAAAATATTCATCTAACCACACTAAATTGTTTGGCCATCTAACACCAAATGCAGATTTTACATAGTAAAACAAATAATCTTCATTTTTATGACTAGCTAAATTTGCTTCACCTATTAAAAATCTTGGTTTAACAACAAATTCACAATCAGGATTATCCAATACTATTTTTACAAAAGCTTTCGACAATTCTTTTCTGCCCTTTCTCCCGAAAGGATAATGTCCTGATTCTATGTATAAAACTTTCGTACTATATTTACCATTTTCACTCCACAGTTTACTTCTATCAGCAACATTGGTATCCCCTTTTAAGCATCCAACTTTATATGTTTGAAAATCTGCTATCTCACAAATGTTTTGATAATTCAAATCTCCATTAACAAATACAACATCTCCATATACTGAACGACCTTCGTAAAAAGCTGTATCATCTGTATAAATGATACCCTTGTAATCTATCAACTCTACAGGGCTTAAAACTCCAAAACAATTTCGACCACACATAATAAAATCAAATTGTGACAGTGGATAGACGTCTTCAATGTCTAAAATTCGCATTTCATTATTCATAACAGAATGCAAAGCAAGGCTGTCCTTTCGTAAAAAACAACAACATAGCACAAAATTACTGTTAGCCATAACTTTATATAGATTAATCAATGACTGATTTAAATTGTCAGTGTTAAAAATAAATAGCCCTTTTTTCATCGGCATTCATCCCATCCTAATGAAGAAAAATCGTATCCGTAATAAAACAAATAATCTAAAACAGACATATTGCTATTACATAATTGATTATCTTTATAATATTCTGCTGTCTTATAATCTGAGAACGTGACGCTGATCCCATTTTCTTTCATAGCGTCACAATCCATATAAGCTTTCGCTCCGGTTCCTGAATAATACTCATCGCATCTTAAAGCTCTTCCAAGTTCTATCAATCGATTTGTTTTTGAGCTCTTTATATTAAATAGAGACGATCTATAAAATTCACATCTGATATTTGCTTTTTTGCATATCATCATAATCAAAGCTATATTTAGTTCAGCTAAATTGTCATATTTTAAAGATAAAAGCATTCTTATATCTTCTATTACTGTTTCGTAAAATGGTGACTCTTTATAACAAAAACTCAATTTTGAAAGATGTTCTTCTGCCCATTCTCGAGAATAATTGATTTTAACCTCATTAATTTTATCTTTAAAATGATATTTAATAGGAACTTTTATATAATATATATCTGTTCCTATTGATATCTTATTTCTTTCGTGCGCTGGTCCACTACTTTTTGTAAACTGAACATCGTCCAAGAAAACAAATTTATCACTTTTATATATTTTATAAAACAAACCTAAATAAGGAAAATAATTAGGTTGATGAGCGGAATATATCATATTAAACGTTCCATACACAATTAAGTACTTGGTAACCCTCAGCCATTTTACAGTGTATGTCTCCTCCATTTTTTTTATCAATAGCACATGCAATTTCTATAAAATCAATATCTCTCTCCATATATTTCTTAATTTGAGATTCATAGCATCCTATCACTTCTTTTTTATTTAATACAATACTACTAATATCCACAAACAAATTAGGTTGAAAGTCTACGGATGAAAAAGAATTAAAGTAAATAATGTTATATTTTCCCCAACACGCAGATCTTACACTATACGCCGTATTTCTATGGTCTTGATGTCGATCGTTATAATAGTGGGTAAATATTAAATCAGGGTTTAATTTATTAACTATATCTGCTATTTTCTTTACTGTATTACCATTAGCAGTGACTTCACCATCAACAAATCCTAAAAAATGTATATTTTTCACTCCTAATAAAGCTGCTGATTTATTTAATTCATCTATTCGAATTTTTTCTGATTTATTTATGTCTTTCTCACCATTAGTTAATAATATCCAGTGGATATCAAATCCTTTACTTATTAATTTGTATATTGTTCCAGCACATCCAAATTCAATGTCATCCGGATGTGCTGCTATAAATACTACCTTCATTTACGTTATCTCCTCCCTGGAAGCCATGAGATATTTCGTTTTATTATTCTAGCAGGATTTCCTCCCAGGATAATATTTGATTCATCATATTTTTGGGTAACTAAAGCACCTGTTCCAACAATAGTATAATCTTTTAATACTACGCCCTTTAATACAATTCCTCTTCGAGCAATCCAACAATCGTTTCCAATAATAATATCTTCTGCAGGATTAGTTCTAATACCTGAATCTCTATCAAATATTCTGTGTCCATCACCAGTACGGATTATTGTTTCACTAGACATTCCCAAATTAGCTCCTATAATTAATTTAGTACCTTCCATACAAACCATCTCAGTTTCGCCCCTAATATGTGCATATTCTCCAATTATGATGGTATTATTATCATCTTTTGCGCTAATGCAAACTGGTCCTGCATTCGTATTATAATTAACAACAAAATCCTCTCCAATAATAATTTTGTTATTGTTCCCCCTCACTAATAATTTGAGGTTAACGATATCAAATCCATCTTTTATCTCCACATGGTTATTTTTACCATATATAGTAATAAAGCTTTCTCGCATTATTCCTTTACCTATTATCAGCGTGTTATCACCTGGGTTTTCAATTTTAATAGTATTTTTATGGATCAAACCACTTAATACGTTAATTCTTTTTAGCTTTGTTTTTCCTTGACGTACCTGTTTACTTGTTTTTTTCATATAAACTGCACTTTCACCAACTAGTACAGCTTTTTTTATCTTCTGAGTTGCTTCTTCAATAGATAATTCATCTAAATTTAGAACAATCATGTCAGCCTCAATCTTCAATGGGAAGTATTCTCTACACATATCGATTTTATCACGCTTATCAATATTCTTTATTCCTTCTTCTATCTCATACTGTTCAATATGTCTTGAAGAATCCTTAATCCATCTTTTTATTCTCGTATCTGTAGATATTTCAAAATAATATTTATAATCTGCTGAAGGGAAAATATTAGAACAGCAATCTCTGCCATCTACGACAACAGATTCTCCATCTGCTAAATTTCGTACTATTTCAGTCAAACAATCTCTAAGAACTCTCGACGTAGCATACTGGGCAGTTATCATGGCGTGCTTTTCATTTTTAATTTCAGATTTTGATATAATTTCTCCGTTAATTAATACATTTTTTCCGTCAAAATCCACCAATTTGCACACATCTATTACATATTGAGCAAAATCATTATCTTCTATTCTTTTATTTTCCTTGAAACATAAATATGCAATCGCTCTATATAAGACCCCGGTATCTATATATTTAAATCCTAAATCCTTTGCCAAATTCTCCGCGATTGTGCTCTTGCCACTACAGCAAGGGCCATCAATTGCAACTACTATATTTTTCATTATTCAACTCTCCTATCTATGTATTCGTTTACTTCTGTTTCATTTTTAAAAAATTCTATTTTACTACACGGTCCACTACTATATGAAATAGCTGGAAGGTTATTTTGTAAACTATTGATCAAATTTATTAGTCTGTTCACAGCTATTTTTGCGTTCCATTCACTTTCTATTAGGTCATATGAGTTTTTACTACACTCTTTTAACAATTCTTTATCTTCTATTAAAGTTTTAATCTGCGCAATTAAGTCTTCGATTTTCTCGTAATAGAACAATTTTCCACAATTCGTATTTTCGATAAGTAATTGTGAAGCCCCAGTAGCATAAGATACCACAGGCACACAGCCCTCACTCATAGCCTCATTAACAACTACTCCCCAACCTTCTTCATAATTGCTTGTCATAATAAATATATGTGATTTCTGTAAATGTCGACGGATCTGATATTCATTCATTGGTCCAAGAAATGAAATACTGTTTTTCAAATTATTAGTTTTTACATACTCTTTTAACATATCTTCCTCATCGCCATAACCTATCATTGATAAATGAACATTATATCCTTCTGATATCAATTGTTTTGTAGCTATAATTGCATTGAGTGAGAGCTTTTCTCTAACAAAACGACCAAACCATATCAATTCCAAAGATGAGTCAAATTCTCTTTGCATGCTATCGAATGTATTATCACTTAACCTAGGGAAATACCCCCACTTAACTATTTTATTCTCATCAATTCCAATACTTTTTAAATCATATGGAGCATAAGTTCCTGCTGATAAAAAATATAAGTTCTTATCTTTATGCTTTTTAATTTTTTCTATTTTCTTTAATTGACCTATATCATTTTCATCAAAGTATCCACATTTAAATAAACGCTCTCTTAATTTAAAGGTCAATTTATTACCACATGAAAATCTAACATCTATATATCTATAACAATTGCTACACCCTACTATTGCAACGTCAGCTTCTTTCGCCCATTCATCTGCCATTTGAGCAAACTCTTTACTCTCGTTAATATTTACAAAATAGGTTTTTTCTTTATGCAGGTTTTCTGCTCCCATTATCTTCATAGCCGGAATAATTTCTTTATCAGTAGCAAAAAAGCGAAAGTCCCCCTGACAATACTCATACAACTCATCACACATCGGAGCTATATGTGGAGAAATCCCACTTGCAAAAAAAGCAATTCTCATAACTCATCCTCCCTTAAAAAAGCTAAAATATCGCCATTCGGACTTCCAATAAACGCGAATTTCCCATATTGAGCTATCATTTCAAACACCTTAGTACTACATCCTTTTCTAAATAAATCATGTGTTTCAATAAACAGCAATCGTACTTTTGGAAGCCATCTTTCACAATCTTCAAAAGCCTCTATTTCAGCACCTTGGATATCCATCTTGAGTATATCAATCTTATCGATATTATTTTGAACCATAAAATCAGATATGCAAATACTATCTATTCTTTCTTCATTAACTATTGCGTCTTCCACGACCTCATATTTTGCAGGATTTACTTTGCCAGAATGACCAATAACACTGTTCCTATTTCCTATATAAACTCCTTTGTTATCTTTCCAGATAGCTGTCCTATTTTTTATTATATTTTTATAACCTCTTGTATTTCTACATAACAAATCAAAATTATCTTCTTCTATCTCAAACGAATAAACAGTCGCATTTTGAAATAAATTTGCAAAATAAC
Organism: Roseburia sp.; assembly: GCA_030844625.1. Lineage (GTDB taxonomy): Bacteria > Bacillota > Clostridia > Lachnospirales > Lachnospiraceae > Eubacterium_G. Next base: position 6,519 of record JAUUNJ010000055.1, read on the forward strand.
AGGATGCTACACCGATATTCGCACCAGCATCTACAATGCATTTTACATTTTCAAAAACAAATTCCTCTCTAAGATTTCTGTTAAACCACATATTAGGGTCATAACAGTTTTCTTTTAGTATCGTAAATAAAAGTGTTTCATCCATAGAATTTCTTCGCACACAAAACTCTTTTGTATAAATATCATAAACATCTAAATACTCAAAACCTGTTTTCCCATATCTTTCAGTACTTAGCCTCTTAAAATTTTCGCTAGTTTTCATACTTATCTTTCAACTTTCTTAAATCGATTTTTCCATTACTATTAATAGGTATCGTATCAATATAAATCATATCAGGCACCTTATAATGCTCTAGTTGGTCTATTAGCTGATTTTGTAAGGCCACTATGTCATAATCATAATTCACATCCACAATCAGAACTATTTTTCCTCTAATCAATAATGTAACCGCATTTCGGACATTCTGATCTTCTTTTACAAAATCAGAAATTTCATTTAATGATACCCACCTACCATTTTTCTTTATCATGTCATCGTATCTACCAAGAAACCAATAAAAATCTTCTTCGTCACGCCTAAACCAATCGCCTGTATATATGACTTTATTTCTAAACTTTATACTGGTGTTTTCTTTATCATTTAAATATCCTATGGCATTTGATGGTCCTTCCACAATTAACTGTCCTTCATGTTCTTCTCCATCAATTAAATGTAATTTATAACCTTCAACGGGCGTACCCGCACTCCCTGGTTTTTGCTTTGGATTCATATTCACAAGATAAGCACTACCAGTCTCACTACATCCAACACTATCATAAATGTATTTTTTTGTAGCACTAAACCATTCTTCATTAACCTTTTGAGGTAAGTATTCTCCCGCCGATATAAAATATTTTACAGTTGATATATCTCTGTTATGCTGAATTAAAACATCATACATCCGTTTATAAAGCATAGGAACTGCAAAAAAATATGTCACTTTATTTTCCGTTATTATCTTAATGATGTCTGATACTTCTAATGAACCCGCATAAATAATGGCCTTAGCACCTGTAGAAAACGAGAAAAACACAGTATTAGCTAATCCATATGTAAAATTTATTTTAGGGACAGAAAACAAAATATCATCCTCTGTAATCTTAAGGGTATTTTTTGCATAATGATAAATTGCAGAGTACATTTCATCTGCACTATGCATAACAATTTTAGGAATACCACTACTTCCTGAAGTTAATCCTAAATAAGTAGTGGAGCCTGAAATAATGAACGTCTCTTTTATCATTTTGATTTTATCAACAATTGAGTTCTCTATAACTTTAAATGTATAAATTTCGGTATTATTTAGTTCAATGTTTTTTTCAGTTAATATAACTCTACTTTTTGATAATCTAATAATCTGTAATAAAGTTTTTTCTATGGTTTTAGGAGAAACAATCAAAGGTTTTGCTCCAATGTTAATAAGGCTCAAAAAACATATTATGCATACCGGCGAATCATCCATATACACTATTACTGGTTCGTTCTGTATATTAATTTCTTTTAATTCATTCGATAGCAATTCAATACTATTAGCATAGTAACCATATGTCAGTTCAACATTATTAAAAACATTTATTACATGATCTGCTCCATATTTTAGCATTGGTTCATAAATCAAATAATTGAGCATATTATTCATAAAAACTCCTCCAATTCCATTTATCCTGGCTTTATTTAGAACAAACTTATTTCGCTATTTATTAGTGATTATCAATTTTTCACCTGTTTCGAGTATATACGCTTGTTCAAATGTGACTCCTAATTCATTGGCAATAAGTAATAATTCTTCTATATTGACAGTTTCTCTTTTTAATTTTTTATTGAAATTTTGAGGTGTCTGTCCAATCCGTCTTGCCAGTTCAGATACACTAATTCCTTTTTCTTTACAAAGCTCTTTAATCAAATTTGAAGTGTTCATGTTGTCCCTTTCCAGTTGAAGTTCAAAGTGTTAGTTCACAAATTTACTTCTATATTATAAACCAAACGGTTGATATCATCAATATTTATACTAATTATTACACTATCTATATAAAAAAATAACGGCAAGCCATAAAGCCTGCCGTGTTCATCTCCTTATCGCTCAATATCCAGTTTTACTCCTGCCTTGAATGCAACCGTAAACTTGTCTTCGTACATCAGGATTCTGTAGATGTATTTTCTGACCATCATCTCATCATACTCGGTAAGTTCCTGCTCTGCTTCACCCAGGAATTTCTGCAACTCTGCGATCCTGTTTTTGAATCCTTCTGTCTCAACTTTTTCAACCAGGAGCTCTTGCTTTTATCCCTAAGCAAGTCAATCTGATCTGCAAGAGCAGTGTAATCCTTGTTTGTATGTGCTAGCTTTACCAGCTCTTTTTGTAATTGTGCAAGCCTTGCATTTATCTTCTCAAGCTCGTGGCTGTTATTATCGGCAAGGAGTTATTCTGATACTATGATACCACATAAACAGCTTTCCTTCTGTTTATGACAGTTTGAATATGTCCATGCATCAATGCGTTTCTCATTCTTGCAATGATATAGTGTTGCATCTGTTCTCATCTATATTAGTATCTCGTACATATTTCTTAAAAGAGTTCTTATTATATTCAAACATGGAAACATTAACATCTCCATATTTAAGTTTTTCATAATCATCGTCTTCCGTTCTCAACGCAAAATTCATCGCCTTAAGATAAGTAAATCCTAAATCAAATGCAAGGTTTGCACTCTCATCCTCTTTTAGTTCCAATATTTTTTTCTCTAACTGCTGTTTATACTTCTCTACTGTACTTACATTAACCTGTACACAATCATGAATGCAACAATATTCATACAACGCTTCATTAAGATTACTTATATGAACCAAAAAATTAGAAAGTTCCGTTTCCAAATCAAGCAATGTTTTTAGCCCATAAATATATTTTTCATAACTATTCAATCTATATTTTTTTGCTAATTTATTATATTTTCGTATGCTTATAATATCTTTTACTTGTCTTTCCTTTATATTCAATTTTTCCTTATGCTCTTCTAAGAACACAAACACATTCTGTCCTTCATGAGATATTTGTGCAAATTCACTCATCAAATTCGCATTATATCCATTATAAATTTCCATATTGCATATGTGCCATTGCTTTTCGTATTGTATCAATCTGATTCCATGGATTTTTTTCAATCCCTTCTAAAGAATAGAAAAGATATGTGCCATCTATATCTGCACTTATTCTCTCTTTTTTATAATATTCAAGATATGGTTTTAGTTCATCATCTCTATTAATTTTATCCAAAAACTCCTTATAACAATATTTATTTTTATAATAATAATTAAGTTTTTCCTTGTTTAGCAATAACATGCAACTATCTATGAATACTCTAAATCTCCCATAAGCAAATGCATTATGAGTTACTAATTCTTCTGTCTTAAACTTTTCTATCACAGAATTAATATCTATTCCATTTTTATACAATTCCTGATACTCATTTATTAGGATTATATTATTATTCAAATAATTTAGCATATTATTTTTCTCCTAAGTCAACTCAATTTAACAGACACTTACTATTTCACTTATCAACAGATTCATTAATCTTATTTTCTAAACCAACATTTTGTCGATTTGGTGCTTTGGAATCTGGCACTTTGGTGAACTCAATTATGATGCACTACCTTAATTCGTGTGATAATAACCAATTACTTCTTAGCACTTTCCTCTAATTCTAATAAAAACTTATCATAATCGGACATAAAAATTTTATCTTGAACAATACGATATTTCTCAAATTCCGTTTCTGCTTTCGCTTTGGCTATTTCAGCAGTTATCTTTCCGGCATCCTTCAATACTTCTCGATCATCAGCCATTAAAAATAAATCAAGGCGTTTGCTCCAATCTTCCATAGTCATTGGGATGTGTCTTTCGGCTCGGTCTTCTGCCAAGTCAAGATAAGCAGATACAATTCTTTCAAGAGAACGCAGTTCCTGTTCACTCAGATAATTTTTTGCAATACTTACATCACTTTTTACAATCTTACCTTCTGGAGCATTTGCCCAAGTGGTAAGACCCATATGTAGTTTTTCCGCATCAGCTCTCTCATATATCAGTTCGGCAGCGGTATGCCCGTGCACCGCATAGTGCATTTTATTTTGAACCTTTGCGAAGAATTGTTTTGTTGTCTTTGCAGTTCTGTCATAATCCAATGCCGTAGCATAAATATCAGTGATTTTCTGATAAAATCTTCTTTCTGACAAACGGATTTCTCGAATTTGTTCAAGCAAACGGTCAAAATATTCAACAGTCAATACTGAACCACCATTCTTCAGACGCTCATCATCAAGAACCCAGCCTTTAATCGTGTAGTCTTTCACAATGCTATTCGCCCATTTACGAAATTGGACTGCCCGGTCATTGTTTACCTTAAAGCCAACCGCTATAATCATCTGTAAGTTATAATGATTTGTTTCCCTGCTAACTTGACGTGAACCCTCAGTTTGAACTGTTAAGTATTTCTTAATAGTTGCTTCTGGTTCTAATTCCGAATCATCATAAACTTTTTTAATATGCTGACTAATTGCCGCAACACTTACATCATAAAGCACTGCCATCATTTTTTGTGTCAACCATATATTCTCATCTTCATAGCGCATCTCGATGCTATCTTCTTGTTCTCCCACAGAAGCAACATAGGTAAGATACTCTGCTGCACTTGAACGAATTGTTGTTTCATTTTTCTTTTTTGCCA
>JAUUNJ010000056.1 GCA_030844625.1 Roseburia sp.
TGTATTTATTGTGATAGCAGAAGCAAATGTTATGGTTTTACCCATGATTTTGAGGATATTCAGGTAAAACAGAATGCACCGGAATTATTAGAAAAAGCACTTCGCTCCAAAAGAAAAAAATGTATGATTGGAACCGGTGCAATGTGTGATCCTTATATGCACTGTGAAGAGAAAGTGCAGTTAACAAGAAGATGTCTGGAAATTATAGACCATTATGGATATGGAGTAGCAATTCAGACAAAATCAGACAGAATACTCAGGGATTTGAATTTATTGAAAAGTATTAATGAAAAGGCAAAGTGTGTCGTTCAAATGACATTAACTACATATGATGAAAAATTATGCAGAATATTGGAGCCAAATGTGTCTACTACAAAAGAACGGGCAAATGCATTGCGCATTTTTCACGAAAATGGAATTCCGACGATAGTCTGGCTGTCACCGATTTTACCATTTATTAATGATACAAGAGAAAATTTAGAAGGAATTCTGGATTATTGTATTCGGACAAAGGTATATGGAATTATTTGCTTTGGAATGGGCGTGACATTGCGTGAAGGAGACAGAGAATATTTTTATGAAGCATTGGATAAACATTTTCCGGGAATGAAACAAAAGTACCACCGGAAATATGGGGATGCTTATGATCTGCCAAGTGAAAGGAATCAGGAATTGATGAAAATTTTTAGAGATAAATGTCAAAGAAATGGTATTGTACACCATGTGGATGCGTGTTTTGATTATTTACATGAATTTCCTGAAAAATATGAGCAGTTGACATTATTTTAGGGGCGGCAACTTATATAGTGCGGTGTCTAAATCCAACATAGGGTCATTCGGATTAATATCTGAGTTGCCAGAAAGCTACTGCGCTGGCTGCTGCAACATTCAGAGAGTCAACTCCGTGGGACATAGGTATGCATACAGTATAATCGCAGTCAGCAATTGTACTGGGAGTTAATCCATCACCTTCTGTGCCCAGAACAATTGCAAGTTTTTCTTCGGACATTAGTTGTGGGTCATCTATACTGATGGTATTATTGTTTAATGCCATGGCAGCAGTTTTAAATCCCAGATTGTGAAGGAGATGAATATCCGTTTGTGAGGATTCACTGTTAAGGTAAGTCCAAGGTATCTGGAAAACAGTTCCCATACTAACTCTGATTGCACGACGGTATAATGGGTTGCTGCAGGCGGACGTAAGCAGTACAGCATCAATGTTCAGTGCTGCAGCAGAGCGGAAAATAGCACCGATGTTGGTAGGATTCATAATATTTTCCAACACGGCAATTCGATGTGCGCCGTTGCACACGTCATCAATACTTGGCAATTGAGGGCTGAGCATAGCGCAAAGTGCACCACGGGTTAATTGGAATCCGGTCAGTTGCGTAAGGACTTGGAAATCAGCGGTATAAATAGGAATGTCTCCCAGTCGGTTGATAATTTTCTCAGCTTCTCCGGCGATATGTTTACGTTCCAGCAAAAGTGAAACAGGAGTGCATCCCCCATCGAGAGCACGCTCAATTACTTTGGGACTCTCGGCAATAAAAAGACCTTTTTCCGGTTCATGGCGATTGAGCAATTGTGCTTCTGTAAGTCGGGCATATACATCCAGTTCTGGAGCTGAAAAGTCATTGATTTCTATGATATTTGCCATATTTTTCTCCTTGGTTCAGAAAATTTTAAACACATGGTTCGTTTATTTTAGGAACATTATAGTGTTCCGGTATAAAGATGTCAAATAGAGGTCGGCAAGAAATGAATATGGGGAAAAAGAAATGTATAAAGTTGAAAGTGCATAAGAGGAATAGTATACTCATAACATGATGGGCATGAGGAGAGAAGCTTATGGAAGTTAAAAATAATATAAGATGCAAAAATTGTGGAGCTGATATGATTTTTGATCCACAGACAGGAAAAATGTTATGTAAAAGCTGTGGCAGCAAACAGTGGATTGGGTTTAAAGATTATAGAGAAGAACTGAGACCTATAAGTGAGAGAAATGTTGATGAAATTAAAGATAAGGCAGTACATCATGACTGGATGCTGGAAGGAGATACAGCAATATGCAAAAACTGTGGCGGAGAGGTTTCATTCAGTATTTCGGACAATACAGTTGTATGTCCCTATTGCGGCTCTAATCTGGTAGTGAAAGATTTGGAAAGGAAAACATTGAGCCCTGACGGAGTGATTCCCTTTAAACTGTCCGAAAAGGATGCAAGAAAGGCATTCAATAAATGGGTCAATAATAAATTTTTATGTCCCAAAGTAGTTAAGCGGATTGTAAAGAAAGAAAAATTTCAGGGAATATATCTGCCGTGCTGGACATTTGATGTTCAAACCCATATTGCCTGCACCGGTACATATATGGACAAAAAGAATAAAGTTCATTTTAGTGATGCGGGAAAAAAGTTTATAAATGACAGAATTGTAATAGCAACTGATAAGTATGAAGTGGAACATATAAGAGAAGTTTATCCGTATAAAACAGAAAGAAACAGGCCTTACAGAGACGAATATGTGGCAGGATTTGTATCGGAAAAATATACTGTTGCCATCGAGAAGGCATGGAGAGATGAGAGACCACTGATGGAAGAAGATATTAAAAAAAAGGCTATAAAAGAAATAAAACTCAAGTATGCCACATTTAAGAATGTAACTGTTAATGAAATTACAGTCACTTTCGGTGAACCAAAATACAAATATCTTTTAATTCCTGTGTGGCTGTCAGAATTTGAATACAAAGGTGAAACATATGAATTTGTAATCAATGGAGAGACAGGAAAAGCAGCAGGAGAACTTCCTGTATCGAACAGGAAAAGAAACATTGCAATTATACTTGCTATTTTGGCAGTGTTGTTTGTATTCAGATATGCGAAAGTATTGTTTGCTATTGCATTTGTAATCATTTTAGTATTGTGTGTATGCACGGGTGCTTTGATATGGTATATAAAGAAAAAAGCACGTAATCAGATTAGAGATTAAATTAAAATTTTAGGAGAATGGAATGGTAATCAGTAATTATGCTGCGCTGGCGCAGTTGAAAGTCAAGAAAGTTTGAGGCAGCGAACATCTTTGAAAGGGAGGTATATTACCGTGAACATTGTAATGATTAATGGACAGAACCACAAGGGTTCTACATACAATATTGGAAAAATGCTGGCAGATAAACTTGATGGGAAGATTACTGAATTTTTTCTTCCAAAAGATTTTGATCAATTTTGTATAGGTTGTACAACTTGTTTTGGGAAAGATGAAACTATGTGCCCCCATTATGATAAGTTAAAAAGTATTACAGAAGCATTGGATAAGGCGGATGTGCTCATTTTCACAAGCCCGGTATATGTATATCATTGTACTGGATCGATGAAAGCCTTTTTAGATCATTATGGATATCGCTGGATGGTGCATCGTCCGGAAGAGAGTATGTTTGCAAAGCAGGCAGTGTGTATTGCAACAGCAGCCGGGGCGGGAATGAAGTCTGCTATTAAAGATATGGCAGACAGTATGTTTTTCTGGGGGATAGCAAAGGTTTATAAATATGGTGTTGCTGTAAGAGAAGTATCATATGAAAATGTAAGTGATAAAATTAAACGGAAGATTGATAGGAAAACAACAGTATTGGCACAAAAAATTCAGAAGTGTAATGGAAAAGTAAAGCCGGGAATCAAGACAAAGGGGTTCTTTTTTATCATGCGCATAGCACAGAAGAGTGGCTGGAATAAAATTGACAGTGAATATTGGAAAAGTAAGGGATGGGTTGGAAATAAAAGACCATGGAAATAAAATAGTTGGGTATTATTCCGAAACAGACATATAATGATGTGAGTGTTGACACTTCTAATGAAAAGATGCTTATCGTTAAGAGGGCTATGGGATATATTTAACTTCCGGATTAGTGAAACTATATATACATCAATGAGTTTGTGTAGTTGAGGGAACTTTGCAATTAAAATTTGACCTGTTTTTGCAAAATATCAGAAATCAGATGAAGTTGTGCAGATGTACGGATATAGGAATGTTGTTCATGCAGCATAACCTGTAACTGTACAGGCAGGGAAACAAAATAATTTCTTGTGCTGCTGCTGTTTTTTAAAAGTTCCATCAAATTCTCAGCCATAAAATCACCTCATAAACAAGTATGTATGAGCAGGGAATCATTCCCTGCTTTCTCCGCCAGGACCATCTTTTCTTGGTCGCGATGATTCCGGTAATGGTTCCACATTATAATTTGTTTTGTCAGAAAATTTATTTTTAGGCAGATCCACCTCAGGAATATTATCGTCATCGTAAGTATTAGTTAGTTTATTTATTTGATTCATATAACACCATCCTTTCAAAAATATAGTGTGCGGATTTTTCAGATTTTATGCAGGAAAAGATGATGAAAATAGAAACAAGAGTTTCAACAATAGAAGAGTATCAGAACAGTGCATTTTTTAACCATTTGATTTTGAAGAAATGATAGAGGAAACCGGTCTTACCATAATAAATCCAGAGCTATGTGGAATCAAACAGTTTCCAATTGAGAATGGGAGGTACATAGTTTTTCTTTTTAAAACAAATGAGTTTGCAGGCGATTTGGTATCCTCAGATGAGGGGAGGATGGAATGGATTAAGAGAAGTGATTTGAATCTGTATCCAACGGTTAATGATTTAGAGAAATTACTTAGCGTGATGGAAAGCGGTAATTTAACGGAGTTTCAGTATGTTATTGAAGATGGTGATTGGAAGGTTAGCATTATCTGATATTAGGTTATGTCAAGGAAAACATGGGAGAGGCATCACTGCGTAAAGAAAATTATGTATATTATGTAGAATAATGCCGTTTGGTACAATTAAATGGAACTTTTACGTTTATAAAGCCCCGGCTAAGCCGGGGCAGATGAATTTGAAACAGAATTATTACCAACGCCAGTTATTGTTACGGTTACACCAGTCACATCTGTCATTTTTATTGTCACGCCGGTCATGCCTGTCTTCTCTGTCATCTCTGATATTACGCCAGTCATGTCTGTCATCTCTGGTATTGTGCCAGTCGTCTCTACGGTCATCCCGTCTATCATTTCTGCGACCGTGGTCAATACGGCATGACTGACAGGATGTGTGCTCGTGTCTGCTATTGTTCCGGCATGAGCAGCCCCAATTATTCGACATAAAATTCTCCTTTTTTATTTAGAGTATGCAGGATATATTATAAGTTGTGAATAATTAATTGAACAAAATAGAACATAAAAAGTCAAGAAACCATATTTTGTAAATGTTATGATTCATATTGACAGGAGGAAAAGATATGGATTGGGTTCAGGGATTTCAGAAATCTATAGACTATATTGATGAGCATATTACGGAACCATTGGAATACGAGCGCATAGCACAGGAAATGAATATTTCAGGTTTTTATTATCAGAAAATATTTTCTATTATATGTGGTATTTCACTGGGCGAATATATTCGCAATCGCAGACTTACACTTGCCGGCAGTGAGTTGCTTGCGACAGATGAAAAGGTAATTGACATTGCATTAAAATATGGTTATGATACGCAGGAAGGGTTTACCCGGGCGTTCACACGGTTTCATGGAGTTACTCCAAATACAGTCAGAAAGAATGCAGTTCCATTGAAATCTTTTTCCAAACTGTCACTATCAATTTCAGTGAAAGGTGGAAACAATATGAATTACAGAATTGAGGACAAAGGCAGTTTTAAAATTATGGCAAAGACACATCGTTTTGTTAAAATTGATGATGTAAATGGGAGAAAGGATATTCCTGAATTTTGGGAGAAATGTCATCAGGATGGAACGGTTAATTTTTTAGAAGATAACGGCAAAAAAGATGGTGTGTTGGGAGATAATATCATTGGAATGTGTATGGAAGATTCCACAGTCATAAAAGATTTTCCATATTCAATTGGAGCCGAATATGATGGAGGAACTGTTCCGGAAGGATATGAAATATTTGACATTCCGGCTGCTACATGGGCGGTTTTTGGCACAGAAGGAATGATGCCGCATGCCATGCAGAAACTTTGGCATAAAATTTTTGCGGAATTTTTTCCTACATCGGACTACAGACCGGATAAGAATTTCGATCTTGAAGTTTATTCATCAGGTGATATGAACTGCGAAGATTACCATAGTGAAATCTGGATTGCAGTGACAAAAAAATAATTATAATTTTCTTATGTTTAAGGAAAGGATATGCATATGGCAATAGCAAATATGAAAGTTACGTTATTATCGGATATTAAAGAAGTCTGGAATGTTGTGACTTCCTGTGAAAAATATGAATGGCGTAGTGATTTAAGTAAAATCGAAGTGATAGAGGAAAACAAAACTTTTGTAGAATACACTAAGGAGGGATACGCCACCAAGTTTACAATTACCACATATAAACCATATGAGCGATATGAGTTTGATATGGATAATAGAAATATGTATGGGCATTGGGTGGGAGTATTTTCATACGAAAACGGAAAGACAGTGATCGATTTTACAGAAAATGTCATTGCAAAAAAATTTTTTATGAAACCATTGGTGGGAATGTATTTAAAGAAACAGCAGGAGAATTATATACGGGATTTGAAAAAAGCATTTGGAGAATAGAATACATGGAAACTGGAAAAAGATTATTCTAGGGCGTTTATTGCAAAAAAAGAGGAACGTTTGCTTAGGCAGGCGTTTCTTTTTTGCTTCTTTTGAGAGAAAAATGAAAAACAGTTTTATATTTAAGGATTATTTAATAATTTTTCAATTATATTTGGATTATCAAAAAGAAAGAGAGGAATCGGAAATGTATCTGCGCATATTGAAAAAAGATTTAAAACGCAAGAAAACAATGAACATTATTCTGCTGATTTTTATTATTCTTGCAGCCACATTTATTGCAAGTGGGGCAAATAATGTGGCATCGGTCATGACAGCTTTGGACAGCTACTTTGAAAAGGCAGAAGTTCCTGATTACTGGTTTGTCATATCAGATGAGGAAGAAAGTAAAAAGTTTGAAAAATTTGCAGGGGAAAAGCAATATCAGTATCAATGTTTTGAACTTATGCAGGTCAGTCCTAAAAATATAAAAATAAATAGTAAAGAGTTTAAATATTCTAACACAACAGTGCTTACTTCTCCGAAACATGCAACAAAGATTTTTGACAGCAAAGATGAAAAAATTACAAAGGTGGAGGATGGAGAAGTTTATGTGACAGCCGAAGTTTTTTATTCCGATAAATACGGATTAAAAAAGGGAGATACGATGGAAATAACCGCTAACGGAAAAACAAAAAAATTCAAGGTGAAGGGCTGTACAAAAGATGCTATGTTTGGTTCCAGTATGGTAGGTATAACAAGAATTTTTATCAGTGAAAATGATTACAAAGATTTTGCAGCACAGCAGGCATCCTATCTGTATTCTTTGAATGTTTATACAGATGATCCGGCTTTTATGGACATATTTAACCAGCAGGACTTTCAAATGATATTTAATGTAAACAGAAAAGGAATTAAAACCATGTATATTATGGATATCATTACTGCTGCAGTAATGATGATTGTCAGTGCATGTCTTATTTTGATTGCTATGGTAATCTTGCGCTTTACCATCAACTTTACAATGAGTGAGGAAGTTCGGGAAATTGGCGTAATGAAGGCAATCGGAATTACAAACAAAAAAATCCGACAGCTTTATATATTTAAATATTTTGCTATTTCTATTGTGGGAAGCATAATTGGACTTTTGCTGAGTTTCCCATTTGGCACATTGATGACTAGAAATTTGTCAAGAAATATTATTATCTCGGGAAAGGGATACTTTGTGCTGAATATTGTATGTGCCTTATTGACGGCAACAGTAGTGGTTTTATTCTGCTATTTTTGTACACGAAAAATTAAAAAATTTTCACCCATTGATGCTATCAGAAATGGTGAAAAGGGAGAGCGTTATAAAAGAAAAAGTGTGATTACCCTGAGCAAGTCGGGAATTACTCCGGTGATTTTTATGGCAGTCAATGATATTGTCAGTGGCATAAGAAGATTTGCGGTAATGATTTTAATTTTTATGCTGGGAATTTTATTAATATTGATTCCAATTAACACAATGAATACACTGAAATCGGATAATATTGTAAGTTGGTTCAGCATGGCACATTGTGATTATGTTGTGGGAAGAGAAATGTTGTTGAATAATCAAAAAGATAATGAAAAAATAATTGATGACAATATCAATAATGTAAAAAATCTGCTTTTAAAAAATAATATTCCGGCAAAAGTATTTCAGGAAGTATTTTTCCGTATGACAATATCTCACAATGAAAAGAAAATGACATCAATGGCATGTCAGGGAAAAGGTGATGTTACAACAGATATGTATTCTTATTTAGAGGGAACACCGCCTCAAAATAATGACGAGGTAGCAATTGCCCATGTGGTTGCAAATAATATTGATGCCGGAATCGGTGATACCGTTGTAATTAAAAATGGTGACACAATAAAAAAATATATTGTAACTGCACTGTATCAAACCATGAATAATTTCGGCGAAGGAATTAGATTTTATCAGGAGGAACAGCTTGATTACAGGTTAGCAACAGGATGTTTTGGACTGCAGATAAAATATACGGATAATCCAGATAATAGTGAACTCAGAAGAAGAAAAGATATACTGAAACAGACTGCCCCCGATACTAAAGTTTATTCTGCGGGGAAATATGTTAATGAAATGATCGGTGATGTTGCAGGGCAGTTGGAAAGCATAAGATGGTTTGTCTTAGTAGTAGTACTTTGTATAAATGTTCTTGTTACAGTGCTGATGGTAAAAAGTTTTATCACCAAAGAGAAGGGAGAGATTGGAATGTTAAAGGCAATCGGATTTAAAAATTCTTCACTGATTGCATGGCAGACTATCCGAATAGGAATAGTTATACTCATTGCCATTATTTTTGGAACGGTATTTTCTACACCGGTTTCACAAATATCTGCAGGACAGATATTTAAAATCATGGGAGCGCAAAGCATTGAATTTACCATTAAACCGTTACAGATTTATGTGATTTATCCGTTGCTGGTACTTGTGATAACAGTATTTGCGGGAATGGTTACGGCTTCACAGGCAAGAAAAATATCGGTATCGGAAACATCAAATATTGAATAGGAGAAAACAAAATGGAAAATATTTTAGAAGTAAAAGATTTGTGTAAAACATATATCATAAATAAGCGTCAGAATAATGTGCTAAAAAATGTGAATTTCAATGTTGAAGAGGGGGAAATGATTGCAGTTATGGGACCTTCCGGCTCCGGGAAATCTACACTTTTGTATTCAGTTTCCGGAATGGACAGTATCACAGCAGGTCAGGTGAAATTCTGTGGCAGGAGTATTTCAGAATTAAATGCAAAAGAACTGGCAGAACTTCGGCTTGAAGAGATGGGATTTATCTTTCAGCAGATGTATATGTTAAAGAATCTTACCGTATTGGATAATATTATTCTTCCTGCATGTCAGTCGAATAAAATAAAAGAAAGTCGTAAGGAAACGGTACAGCGTGGGCAGAATTTTATGAGAAGGCTTGGAATTATTGAAATAGCGGACAATGACATTAATGAGGTTTCGGGAGGACAGCTGCAACGTGCCTGTATCTGCAGAAGTATGATGAACTGTCCGAAAATGATATTTGCCGACGAACCTACAGGTGCTCTTAACCGAACATCCTCTGAAGAGGTTATGGAGGAACTTACAAAAATCAATCAAAAGGGTACTACAGTAATGCTTGTTACCCATGATGTTAAGGTGGCAGCAAAATGTACAAGAGTCATGTATATTGTTGACGGAAATATTACCGGAGAGTACAATTTAGACAGATATACATCATCTTCCCAGATTCGGGAAAGAGAACGCCAGCTCAGTAATTGGCTTATGGAAATGGGATGGTAATGATTCCGTTGTGGTTACATTGTTAAAAAACAGCCAGCAGCAATGAATTTTGGAGGGACAGATTTGATAGATATTCTGATTGTTGAGGATAATAAAGAAATTTCCGCACTGCTGTGTGATTTTCTCCGCGCAGAAAATTACATTGTCAGTGTGGTGGAAAATGGAGAAAAAGCCTTGTCGCTGTATGAAAAATACGGCGCAAGGCTTGTCTTGCTCGATATCATGCTTCCGGGAATGGATGGATTTTCTGTGTGTGCAAAAATTCGCGAACACAGCAACACACCGATTATTATTGTCAGTGCAAAAACGGAGAAAGATGATAAACTAAATGGTTTGATCTTAGGTGCGGATGATTATATAGAAAAACCATATGATATTGACATTTTGCTGGCAAAAATTGATGGTATTTTCCGGCGAAGATTTTCTTTGGATGAAATCACAGATGGAGATTTGACATTGAATAAAATTAACAGAACGATAAAGAAGAATGGCGTAATACTTGAAATGACAGTAAAAGAATTTGATTTGCTGTTGTTGCTGATGGAAAATGCGGGGAAAGTGTTGAGTAAGGAATATATTTTTAATCAGATTTGGGGATTTGACAGCATATCCGAACCACAAACACTAACGGTTCACATAAAATGGCTGCGGCAGAAAATAGAAGATGACCCGAAAAAGCCAAAAAGAATTTTAACCGTGTGGGGAATTGGTTATAGATTTGAAAGTATTCGATAAGTTATAAGACGTGATTAGTTACAATGATAAGGAGCACCTATGAAAACATATAATAAAATATTTGTTGCAGTGTTTTTTTTGCTTATTGCAGTATTTGCAGGGTGTAATTTTTATATGATTTTTCTTGATGAAAGTGCCGGTGGCGGACAATGCAGAGTAGAAGCAAGCCGTATTGCAAGGCAGATTGAGCAGGGCGGATATGAAAGCTTGGACTTGACGGAATACAGTACAATTACGGCAGTTCATTTTTTAGATACAAATGATGAAAAAACATTTTTTGAATCAGAAAATGATTATCTTATAAGAAAAATCCATGGAAAACTATACAGGATGGAATATAATGTTTATGGGAATTACACAGGTAGAAGTATAATTGTTCCGGTAAATATTTCTTTATTGATAATGTCAGTGCTGATAATATCAGTAATGTTATTTATAAGGCAAAGAATTTTGAAACCTTTTGATAAACTGATGAATGTTCCCTATGAACTTTCAAAGGGAAATCTGACGATTCCAATGAAAGAAAACA
>JAUUNJ010000057.1 GCA_030844625.1 Roseburia sp.
ACATCGAAGGGCAGTTAAGTTTTGACTATGAGAACGGTCTTATAAATGAAAATCTAATAGACAACTATTAAAACTGTTAAGAAAAGTTAAGGAGGAACGATATGAGTAAATATAAGATTGGAGATGTAGTAAAGGTAAAATTATCTGATACTGAATTTAGCGGTGTGTTTTTAGGTGAAGATGCAGAATATTGGTGGTTTTTCTCAGGAGATACAGTTCCACAAAGGGTTAATAGGAATGAGGAAGTGAACATTGAAAAGACAGGTCGTCATATCGACATCCAGAGTGTGATTAAGCAGAGTGGAGATAAGGAATGAGTAATGATTTAATCAGCAGAAAAGCATTAAGCGAAAATTAGTTATTAGACCTTACAAATGCGATTCTGATACAGAGTGTGAGTTTTGCGAATTTTGGCTTTGGTGCAAAGGGAGAAGATAAATGAGCATAATTGACAATATCAAACAACAAGTACAAATTATTGATTATGCAGGATATATGGGATTTGCGATTTGTAAAAAAGGAAAATATTACAGTTTAAAAGAGCATGACAGCGTAATGATTGATACTACAAAAAATAAATACTGGCAGAATAGTGTTGCCGGAACTGGAGGGAGCATAGGTTCCGGTGGTTCTGTTATAGATTTTGCAATGACTTTTGGAAATATGACCTTAGATGAGGCAATATATGCTTTAAAGTCGTATGGAAATGTTGCAGATGAAGAAATACATATAGCTGCCCCGAAAGAATATATAAAGGAAAAAACATTCAGGGAAAATGAAAAAGAATTAGTATTACCAGCAGCTTCGGAGAATATGAAAAAAGTTTATGCATATCTGGTAAAGACAAGAAAAATATCTCCAAGGATAGTAAGAGAGTTTACAACGAAAAAAATGCTGTACCAGGATAAAAGGGATAATTGTGTGTTTGTCGGATATGATTACATGGATAAGGACAAGCCCGTATTTGCCTGCAAAAGAGGAACGAATACATATAATCCGTTTTATGGAGATGTATTGGGATGTGATTATTCCAAATGCTTTTATGTAGATAATGGAAGTACAAAGCTGATCATCGGAGAGGCTGTCATAGATATTATGAGCATTATGACATTACTTAAAGTCAGATGGAAGGAATACAACTATCTGGCTATTGGAGGTGTTGGCAAATGGCAGTCTGTTGAGACATATCTTGCGCAAAAAAAAATAAAGTTGGTCATAATAGCAACGGATCATGATGAAAAAGGGATACTTGCAGCACAGAATATATGTGTTTATATCAAAAATAAATACCCATTTGTAAAACGGAAGTGGGGGCTACCTAAAAAGAAAAAAGATTGGAATGAGGTTTTAAATGAATGCAGTATTGAAATATGCGGATAAGACGAAAAGAAATATTTTAGTAAGCAAAAGAATGTATGAATAAGAAGGAGTATACCAATGGGCAAGAGTAGAGGTTTTAGTATATATACTATTTTTACAGATATAATGAAATGTTTCTTCACATCCTGTGGATCAACATTGTTAATAATATTTTTTTATAATGGAAATGAAAAAGTAACGAAAAATTTAATACAATCTTTAGTCTTATCAATATTTATGCTTTTTATAGGTTTCACTACGCTTTATAGATTGTTACAAAATTGCAAAAACAATGATTTGGTAGAAGATAGTGGTCAGATCAGAGAGCCGATTGTTCTGGGAACAGTGGGTACGGGTAAATCTTTTCCTTATGGAGTAATTAAAGAGACATTTGCAGAGCAGGATAGTCCGGAGCATAAGGAAATGATAGAAATTATCAGAATCCACGAAGCCGGACATGCAGTTATGGCACATTTATTAGGAGTAACGATTGAAGAATGTATTGCAACAATAACACAAGGAAAAACAAGAACATATCAGCTCCTGATGGAAGCAAATGATTATAAAAACAGAATATTAATCTTATATGGTGGTGCAGCTGCTGAACAAATAATATATAAAAAGTACAGAGCAGGAAGCGTAGGAAACGACCAGGCAGATTTTGAACAGGCAGAACGGGATATTAAAAGTCTGCTGATATTGGAGCAGAATAACGAAATACCAGGTTATACAACCGGAGGTGAAAAATTTGCAAAAGCAGTAAATGAAAAATCAATAGAATTATTCGAACAGACACTATCCCTGCTCACAGAGAATAAGGATATGATTTTAAGAGTGGCAAAAGAATTGAAAGAAAAGCCGGTGATGTCAGGCAAGGCGATAGAGGTGTTGTTTGAAGAAAATAGTAAAAAAGAGGAGGCAGAAGTAGATGAAAACAAAAGAATTTTTTGAAAAATGTTTAGAAAATGTAATAAGCGAATTTGACATATAGAAAATCCAAAAGGATAACAATGGTTGCTGGTATATAAATGAGCCATTTCCCACGAAGGAAAAGTTTTTGGACAGCTATGATAATGAAATTCAATCCCCTTGGGAAGATATAGATGATGCTAATAATTTTGATTTTAAATTAGAGAATGAAATTATTGATGTAGCTAAATCAGAAATTAGTGAAGTATATGACAATATTTTAGAGGAAAGAAACCGATTTATGGAGAAACACAGAAATTAGTTGGTACGGAAAATTAAGAAAGTATTTAGAAACATGAAAGGAAAAAGAAAATGGTTGAAATTGAGATAGTAAAAAGGTTAAGAGATTTTCAATTTGTTTTTTCAATAATAGCAGCATTAAGCAGTATATGTTCTGTATGTGCATCATTTATTGAACGGGAAAATTCATATACATATGCTTTAATAGCATTAATTTTTTATTTTTTTAGTGTTGTAGCGAGAAAAATATCAGAATTTATAAATAAAAAATAAAATTAGTAAAAGGAGGAAGCAGAGGAAGATGAAAGTAAGTTTTCCACTAATAAGAAAACAGAATATGGCAAAATTGTCAAATGTGGGAATGTCACTTTTATTTCATCTGCTGATCCGTCAGGATGAGAAAGGGAATGTGTGGGGAGTGCATTACAAGGACGTTGTAAAAGATACTGGCATGTGTAAACAAAGCTTTTACAATGCCATGCAGGAACTTTATGATAAAGAGCTTATAAAGAAGCCGGAAAAGATTGATGACGGATCATATTACAACATATTTATCTATGACAATGATTTTTCGGATAAAAAGAAAGCCTTTGATGAGGGATATGTTAATTTACAACGTAAAGTATTTCACAAAAAGACTTTTAAAAAATTGAAATCACATGAAAAATATCTGGTGCTATATTTCATGTTACGTACTTATGAGAATACATCAAGTTTTTCAATAAAACCAAAGACATTATATAAAAATCTGATGGAATTGTTTAATGTGACAAAAAGGGTCGTCCGTTCTTACATACATTCAATCAGAAAGTATTTTTCTGTGGGTATAAAGAACGGACTGTATTATATTACATATAAATCAGGTGAATTGGATGAAAAGACCGGGAAAGCGGAGCGTTTTTACAGAGATCGGGCATTTGTTCTTTATCTGAAGAACAAAAATAAAATAAAGGTGATATCGGAAACGGAGAAAGAAGTAGACCAGCTGGCAGAGTTGGTATATCAGTACCGACAGACGGCAATCGAGAAAGGGAAAGATATTAAGTCTGTGTTTGAGAGAGTAATCCGTTATCTGGTCAATGAATCGGGAGTACAGAGGATAAAGGACAGAAGGCTACCGGATGTAAAACTCACAAATAAGACCATATCAGAATATTTCAAGGAAAAAAGCAGTATTGTTAATGCCGTAGATAAAATGCCGGATATGAGTCAAAATAGCGGTGGTTTATATAACGCTGATGGTACATACAATTATGAAGAGTTAGAAAAGAGAATGCTCAGAAGAAGTTTAATCTACTAAAACACTCTTATATGCATAAGCATATAGGAGTATTTGTAGTGGAAGAGTAAAAGAAAATTTATAAAGTTTTGCTATATGCATGGAATAAAAAAAGTAAAAAAGAAAATCCGGCCGGATAAACGACTGGGTTTTCTTTTTTTTTAGGAATTAATAGTCCAAAAAAATTGCCATAAATAAAAAGTAGTCCAAAAATCAGCCACAGAGGGAAAATTGGGTCAAAATTAATGGTCATATGATGATAACTATAGTCCAAAAATTAACCGTCATCAAATTGTCCCAATCCCTTTATTTATAGGCAGTAGAGGGCAATTTTTGAATTGAGCATATATTTCCTCTATAGAGCATTTTTTTTAACATGCTGTGCATATATATTATCTGTGAGGACTTCGTCCGATAAAATAAGGAGCGCTGCATATCAAAATACGACCTGCGGTCGTGATGCAGCGTTCGAACAGCTGCGCTGTTCATAAATTTGTTGTGGAAGAATATAAAACCTGATTATAATATATGCAAAGCAATATTGTCAGATGAGCAGTACATAATAATTATTAAATAAATAAACTTATTTACTTAATGAAAAAATAGACCCAAAAAGAAAAAAAGAAAATCTGAATGAAAAAAGGTTGTACACACTTCAAGGAAAATAGAGTAACTAAAAGTAACATATACATCCATATATCAGATGGTATAATTAAAGTAGCAAAATAGATAAGGAGCAGCACTAAGCGTGCTGTTTTTTTTTATAAAAAAGAAAAGAGGTAAGTGTTATGAACAAAGTTATTCTTATGGGTCGTTTGACTCGTGATCCTGAAGTAAGATATTCTACATCAGGAGATAATCAGTTGGCTATTGCAAGATATACTTTAGCAGTAGACCGCAGATTTAAAAGAGATGGAGATCAGAGTGCTGATTTTATCAGATGCGTAGCATTTGGAAGAAGCGGCGAGTTTGCTGAAAAATATTTCCATCAGGGAACAAAGATAGTTGTAGAAGGTCATATTCAGACTGGCAGCTATCAGGATAAGGATGGTAAGACAGTTTATACAACGGATATAGTTGTTGAAAATCAGGAATTTGCTGAAAGCAAGGCGGCATCCGATGATAACAGTTATCAGGCGCAGCCGGCAGCTTCGGCGCCGATAGGAAATGAATTTATGAACATTCCTGATAATGCAGACGAATTAGGGTTACCGTTCAACTTTTAAACAATAAGAAAAGTACAAGCAAAAGAAAATGAAAAATATAAGGAGTAAAAAATTATAATATTGAGAGTCTTAAGAAATAAAAGTCCAACAAAGGGAGAAAATAAAATATGCATGAGTTTAAACATCGGAATATCCGATGTTTTTTTATGCAAAATAGAAGAGAGGTAAGAGTATGAAAAAAGAAAACTTACGGGAAGTTAATGAAGAGATAAGAGCAGCGTCATCAAATAGTAATATTGGTATTCCAGTACTGATCGTTGTTTTGATGATGATTATAATTTTAGTGATATTGATGTTGCTGGGAATTAACTTCTTGGAAAAGGTTTAACTAAGGAGGAAAAATGAAAATAAGACAATTAGTAACAATAATCATACTAATGATTTTGTCAGTAAGTACTAAAGTTGCCACTGTAACAAACATTTTTGCTGCGGAACACACACTGATTAAATCAGTAGATGGTATTACTGTAGTTCCTGAAGGGGAGGTGGCAGATTCAAGGTATGCTTTTTCACTGAAAGCAACAGCAAGTACAAGTATAGAATACATGGACTGGAGAACCAATAAAGAGTATTCCGGAAAAGTGCTTGAAAACGATAAAGGCGTATCACACTATTCCGGTATTTATCCCACAGATGATAATTTATCCGGAAAGGTAGGCTGCTGGATAAAAAAATGTGGACAGTTTAAAGGGAAAAGCGTGGATATTAAATGCACGTTCCTATGGGATCCTATAACAACGAATGGAATCCATCAGACACCATACATTGGTTTTTATTTAGGAAAAGAAACAAACCATAACATTTGTACTTTCTTTGGACAGAGAAGCTTTGAAATACAGTACCAGATATATGCGTCCGGAGATCATAACACACCGCTCAATGTAGATATGTCCCTGACGTTCGGGGATGTTGATGGATGGCAGTGGTTCGGATTCAAAAATAACAACGGTACCGTTAATGATATCCAGTGCCGGGATGATTCCACGGTGTATTATCGTAATACAGGCGGATATCATTGGATGTATGCGGATTCACATGGATCCAATGATACACCGGAAGCAAGTGTCAGGTTTGAATTAAAAAACACCAGCAGTTTTAATATAGTTTATGGACCAACTCATGATGTTATCACATATACATACTTGGAAAGATTCATGAATGGTACATATGAAGAATTAAAAAACAGCGGTGCAGCATTAAATCAAAGAACTACAGATTATATCAATTCCGGTGGAATGGATGCACAGCCATCGTCTGACGGAGTGATCAGTGACGGCTGGGCGTACTTTACAGCCGAAGCCTATGGACCATATGACGTGCCTGATCCGGTAAAAACGGTAACAGACAGTGATGAGCAGGGTGTAACGGAAAATATACTTTCTACCGCAGAGGAGTTTACTTACAGCATATCGCAGTTTATTCCGGTATCTAATGACTATAATTATTCGGGTCTGAAAATAAGCGACGTGCTGCCGGCAGAAGTAAGTTACATATCAGCCAAGGTATATGATGAATCCGATCAGGATGTTACAGAGAAATTTGAACTGTCGGTTGACAAAAATAAAGTGACAGCCACAGTAAAAGAGTCTGTGTTACAAGCTGAATCATTTTATAACATGACATATCATCTGGATATAAAAGTCAGATTGAATGCTGCAACAAAAGTGACATTCACAAATAAAGCAACAACAGAGGTCGCACACAACAATGTGACTGTGGTGAAAACGTCAGGAATTGTAACATCCAATTATCTGACAGCACCTTATACAGTGAAGTATATGGATGAATCCGGGAAAGAAATTGCTCAGGCAAAAACGGTGGAAAATATACCATGTGGAACAGAGATAACAGAGAAAGCAATTGATATTACCGGATACAGCGTAAAAGGAGATGCGTTTAGAACAATCACAATTAATGAAACTGGCAACGAGATTTTATTTGTATACTCTTTGAACAGTTATGACTATACAGTCAAATACGTTGAGAAAGGCACAGACATAGAAATTGCCGGGGCAAAAACTATCAGCGCATCTTTTGGAAGCGAAATCACTGAAAAGGCAATAAATATTAAAGGCTACAGCTTATCCGGAGACAGTGAGCAGAGCATTACAATCAAGGCAGCGGATAACAGCATCATATTTGAATATGAAAAGAATGCGTATCCCTACATAGTCAGATATGTGGATGAAAATAATAAGGATCTTGTTGAAAAGAAAACCGGGAGTGCACAATATCAGGCTAAGATAACTGAAAAATCAGTAAGTATTGAGGGATATGATCTGAAAGGTGATTCGGAAAAGACAATTAGAATAGATACAGATAATAATGAAATCATATTTGTCTATTCAGTAATCAAGCTAAATGTAAGATTTGAGGCGGATAAAAACGGTAATGTAAAAGGTGAGTTGAACCAGACAATAAGTTATGGATCAAGAGTTGAATCAGTAGCAGAGCCGGTACCGGATAAAGGATATGAGTTCCTTGGATGGAATAAGAGTGATAAAGACGGGGTGATTCTTTCGGAAAATCCGGAAAATGAGGTCATTAAACAGGATACGGTGTTTATTGCTATGTTTGGACCGAAAAAGTACGCATATACAGTTAAATATGTTGATGAAAAGGGAAATGATCTTGCTGCAGAATCCAGAGGAGAAGAAAAAACATTCGGAACGGATGTTACAGAGAAAGCAATTGATATTACCGGATATGACCTGAAAGATGATGAAGAAAAGACAATCACTATCAGTACGGAAACCAATGAGATTATATTTGTTTACCGGAAAAAGATATATGATGTGCTTTTCACAACAGACGGAAACGGTGCAATCACAGAAAAGGATGAATTTAAAGTCAAATGGAATGAAACTGTGGGTAAGGTTCCGGAGGATAAACCAAATGAGGGATATTCATTTACATACTGGACTATGAAATCCGGAGAAAATGAAGAGGAAATCACAGAGAATCCGGCTGAAATTCATATTGTAGAGAATACAGTATTTACAGCACACTATCAGGTCAACAATTATGACTACACAGTCAGATATGTTGATGAGGCTGACAAAGAACTTGCCGAAAGCATTACAAAAAGCGCAGTGTTTGGATCCGTGGTAACTGAAAAAGCAATAGACATTAAGGGATATACACTATTAAGTGACAGCGAACAGAGCATTACTATTAAGACTGAAAATAACGAAATTGCATTTGTGTATTCAAAAAATCCGGAAGAAGTGGAAGAACAGACAACGGATCAGGAAGAAACAATACCGGAAGACACAACAACAATAACAAAAACAAAGGTACCCGCAAAACCGACAAACAATCAGATCAATGCATCAAGGATATCTCCAAAAACAGGAGGCAATACGTTGATGTTTATGATAACAGCTTTCATGACAGCATTTACAATAGGTGTTTTGTCATTGAAAAAAATAAAAAATTATAAATTGGAGGATTAGAAGATGAAAAAGAAAGTATCAGTATTATTTTTAACAGCAATGTTTACGCTGCTGTTTTCGGTAGTGGCACAGGCAAAGACAATTCCGCAGGTTAACAATGTGTCAGAAGCAGGAACGGTTTCTGCTATAGACAGCAGGGAAGTAGTCATATCATCAGACACGAACGCGAACATTGAATATACATTCCAGCTTAACGTAGCATGTGATTCATGGGTTTGTCTGAGTGGAAATCATTCGACTGCATTGAAGAATGATTATAGCACGAATAAGGTAAGCATATTTACAGATAGTGCTATGACGAATCTATTAGAAGAGTGTGAGTTTGGATGGCTGAATCCTGATTCAAAGTGTATGTGGATGAAGAAAGGAACTTATTACGTTAAAATTCATAATAGTTCGTTATTCGATTTCAAAGGAAAAGTAAATATATTAGCCTATGCGATTCCAATAGAAAAAGTATTTAATGTAACAACCAATGTAAGTAAGAACAAAGTAACGGTATCCATGAATAATGTATTAGGTACATTGGTGGATTATGTTGAATATCAAAAAGGATCCGTATCATTATCAAATGTGGGCAGTCAGAGTTATTGGAAAACTAAAGTAGTAGCAGATATTTATAATGGAAATGATAATGCATATGTTCTTAAATCAGTAAATGAGAAGTATTCATTTACAGCAAAAACCAACGGATATTACACGATTATGATCCAGAGCGGTGGGGCAAGATATTCTAAGGTTATAAAGGTGTCAGGCATTGACACGAAAAAGCCTACTGTTAAAGGAATAAAGAATAAAAAGACTTATAAGAAAGCAGTGAAAATTACATTTAAAGATGCATCAGGAATTAAGAAAGCAACGCTGAATGGAAAGAAAATTAAGAGTGGAAAGAAAGTTAAGAATAATGGATCTTACAAACTTAAAGTCACTGATAAGGCAGGTAATACTAGAGTGGTTAAATTCAAAGTGAAAATTAAAAGAAAAAAATAAAGGTGGTAATGGAAGTGAAGAAAAATAAATACATATGTATGCTGATGGCTGTAATTATGGCATTCATAATTATAGGCTGCGGTAAAACCAAGAATACATCTGTGAATGAAACGGATGCCAAAACAGAAGCAACTACCGAACCAATAAATGAAATGGCTGATACCATTAAGGCAATGGCTGAAAAGAATATTACCAGAACGGATGAAGTATCAGAAGAAACATGGAATGGAGAGCCGTTTGTATATGTAGGGGATAAGAAAATAGTACTTCCCATGAAAGTCAAGGATTTCTTTGAAATTACCGGATACAAATTTGATTATTATGGAGAGGGTGACGAGGGAAATGGCATAAATACTATGATTCCGGCAAGGACAGATAAGTGCGTGTTCAATATGGTAAAAGATGGATGTAAAGATATCCGGGAAATGAGTAAGTACACTTTTATAGAGTGTGATCTGGTAAATCCTACAGATGAAGAAATTAAGGCAGAAAACGGGTATATCGTTTCAATCAAAGTTTCAGCTTCAATAGGAAACAGTCTGCTGAACGATGAGCCAATCCCGGATTATATCATCAAAGGACATGGAAAGTTGAGCAATGATATTGGTACAGCAATGGAAATCACAGAAGATGGTGCACAGGAGTATTACGGTGCTTATTTTAACGAAGATTCTAAGTCAGATTTTTTCGTGGGAACAGGAGACTGGAAAGCACGAAGTGATACCGGTAATTCATCAATAAGTGTCATCGGTAAAACAATCACACAGGTCAATGCAAGTATGATTTTCCCTGATTCTTGGAAAATAACAATAGATTATCATGGAATGAAAAAATAAAGTTAAATATAGAAAGGATTATTAGGATTATGAATAAATTTTTGATAGCTGCCGATTTGGCAGATTATAGTGAAGGATATGATTACATAGATCAGATGGGGAGCGTGTTTGGTGCCGCTGCAGGAGCATTTATGTTTGGAGCATTAATTATGCTTGCAATAGCTGTAGCAGCGTATGTGACGTATTCCTTGGGATTGTATAAGTTAGCCAAGGCGAAAGGTGTAAACTCCGCATTTTTAGCATGGATCCCAATCGGAAATGGTTATTTACTTGGAAAAACAGCAGACAATAATAACTTTGCAATCGCATTAGCGGTATTGCCAATTGCTAATATATTGTTATCACGGATTGGAATCGGCATATTACCAAATCTGTGCAGTTTTGCAGCATTTGTTTTAATGATTATGTGTACGTATAAGATTTTCAAAGAGACAGTGCCGGAGAACGCAGTGTTATACACAGGTTTATCCTTGATTATATTCTTTCAGCCATGTTTATTTATGCATGTAGCAAAGAATATTAGAAATTAAAAAAATAGAGCACCGTTTCTATCCTAAAGATAGAAGCGGTATATGCCCTAATTCTTCCCCCCGAGAAGAATTATATAATGTCACAAAAGAGGTAGTCAATAGTTGTTTGTCGGAATATTTGGTATTTCAGTCATATACAGTGGACATTAAAAATCAGAGAAG
>JAUUNJ010000058.1 GCA_030844625.1 Roseburia sp.
CCATGAAGATGGGGACGTTACGATTTCGGTGATTGATAAAGATGGAGGAAATAGCAAAGCAATTTATGAATCTGCCGGCAACATAAAAATAAGAGGAAACACAACTGCAGGAGCACCAAAAAAACCTTGGAATATTAAACTGAGCAGTAAGAAAAGCGTTTTGGGAATGGACAAAGGGAAAAAATGGTGTCTGCTGGCAAATTCCTTTGATAAATCCCTGATGAGAAATAGTCTGGCATATGATTTCGGACTGCAGAACGGTGTTACTTACACATCTCAGAGCCGGTTTGTGGAAGTCTATATCAATGGTAAGTATAACGGCAACTATTTAATTACAGAACCTGTTGAGGCAAAGACAGAGAGGGTAGACATTGATGCGTACAATGCAGATAGTAATGATATACTGCTAGAACTGGGAACGAGAAATGAACCGGATGTAGATCACTTTACCACAGGAACATTGCGCACAACTTTTGATGTAAATGATCCTGAAAAAGGAGATGATTTGACTGACGCTCAGGTTGATGAAAAAATAGCACGTGTGAATCAGTATCTTACCGAATTTGAGAGCGTGCTCAGGAATCAGGATTATGATGAAATATCTAATTATATTGACGAAGATACATTTATTAATTTTTATATTGTCAATGAATTATTTAAAAATGTAGACTTTAACTTTAGTTCTACAAGATTTTATATTAAGGACAATAAGATATATGCCGGACCGCTCTGGGATTTTGATCTTTCCAGTGGAAATTGCAAATCATCTTATTATACGGACTATTATGCGGATGGGGTAAGCTACAAAGGCTTTTATTGTCAGAGCATGAATTGGTACCGCCAATTGATTAAAAATGAAACTTTTTACAATAAGGTAAAGGAAAGGTACAAAAATCTTCAGTATATAATACAGAATATATACAAAAACACTTCGGAAACCACATTAAGTATAGATTATCTTGTGAATACTTATGGAGCATCTTTTGAAAGGAATTACAGAAGCACAGACCTTTTAGGCGCCGGATGGAGCCTGACAAACGAGGATGGTTATAGTTATTCGGCGGAATCGGGCTGGAATCGGTGGGAGCAGCCGGTTGAATTCTTGAGAAACTGGCTTCAGAATAGAAATATATGGATTTGTGAACAATGGGGAATTGATCTGGAATCTGCCTACGAAGAGTCCAAGCCGGTAGTGCCGGAGGAACCGGAAACACCGACAAATCCGGAGCAGACAACTGAAGGCAATACAAATCTTGCGAATAAGATTGTGGCATTCGAGTATGACGGAACAAATGCTGTAGCCGGGGCAGATATGGTGGAATATGCAGATCCGGATGATGATTATGCATACCATGCTACAAAAGGAAACGGTACAATGAGGGCATCCGTAACAGGAACCAACCTAAAGCATATAGAATGGGGTGATCCGGCAGATTATGGCGTTGCAGTGCCGATTATGACAGCAAGTACTAAAAACCCCTGGTCTATAGATGCATATGTTTCATATACATTCACCACAATTGGTTATAATAATCTTAAGGCATCAATAGATGTGGGTGGAACAAAGAAAGGTCCGGCAAATCTTTTGGTCGGATATTATGAAGAAGATGCATTCCAGACAATTACAACATATACAATATCAAAGAACAAAACAATGTATACAATTGATTTTGATTTGCCGGAGAATTTAGAAAATCAGGGCATCGTGACAATATATGTAAAACTTGCCAATACAACAAATATCGGTGGTAATGAAATGCTCAGTGACGGTTATATTACCGGTGGAGAACTGGCAATTAACAATTTTGTTGTCATTGGCACATCTGAGAATCCTGCAGAACCGGAAACGACTACGCCTATGGTGACAGAATCAGATCCGCCGGAGCAGAGTACGCCAGAGCCGGGCATACCGGAGTCGAGTACTCCGAAACCGAGTGATCAGGATGTTGTTACAACACCGGATTATGGTAATGTGTCAGAGCCGACAAGCGTGGAACCGTCAGTATCAGAAACAACAGCATCTGACACTATGACCGAGGCATCAGCAAAGAGTTCAGATGTGAATGTGGGAAAGACAAAAGTCAAGAAAGTTTCTAAAAAATTAACTTCAAAGAAGGCAAAGGTTTCCCTTAAGAAAATAAAAGGTGCTTCCGGATATAAGGTAAAAATTTCAACTTCCAGAAAGTTTAAGAAAAAGAAAACGGTTACCAAAACTTTTAAGAAAGCGAAATTTACATTTAAGAGCAAGAAAATCAGGAATAAAAGGAAGTTGTATATAAAGGCAAGAGCTTTCAAAACAGTAAAGGGCGTTAAGTGTTTTGGAAAATGGAGTAAGACGAAAAAGATTAAATTGAAAAAGAAATAATGGAGAAATGTATGAAAGAATTATTTAAGAAAATTTTTCTGTGTGTTCTGTCAATTGTGGTTATGTTTATGATTGTTATTGGAATGAAATTTACCAACGCAAAAGCTGACAGTCAAGATGGAAATATAGTAATTGTAACACTCCCCGGTGAAACTAATGGGGGGGATATACAAATCACTACCACGAAAAATAATAACATAACGAATGGTGATACTACGAATAATGTTAACGGGGATATACCTTCCGGTGAGGAAACAAAGAAAACTAAAATAACAAAAAGAGCAAAAATTATTTCGATTGTCAGGTCAGCTAAAAAGCCCACAAAAGCTAAACTCACCATAAAGAAGATTAAAAAAATTTCCGGTTATCAGATTAAGTATTCGACAAATAAAAAGCTTAAGAAGTTTAAAATTTGTACTTCCGCAAAAAATAAGATTACGCTTAAAAAGTTAAAAGCCAAACGAAAATATTACGTTAAAGCAAGAGTGTATGTGAAAAGCGGAAAGCAGAATGTATACGGAAAGTGGAGCAGGAAAAAGGTTGTCTGATTTATATTGACACCCCAAATAGGATGTGTTACGATGGTCACATATTAATTATAACTAAATAAGGCGGGGATGATAACCATAATTAGGATTTGCTAATAAAATATTATCAGGAATAACGTCTCGGGAGATATATATGGAAAAGATATTGCAGGAAGAAATGGAAGAGAAGAGAAAGACGATTTTGGAGGATTGTTATGATATAGAAAACCAGGGGTATTACAAAGATATTGTGATGTCATATTTGAGAGAATTATTAAAATTTCTCGGAGATGTTCGAAATATCTGTAATAACTGCATGGATAACTTTTCCGGAAATATTGTCTTAATGACAGGCAATGATATTTTTCATGTAAGTACGGATAAAAATGAAGCAGCAGAGCAGCTTAATCGGATTTTTTGGGAATTTTATAAAAAGGATACTAATGTTATATACATTATGGAAAAAGGAGTTGACAAGTATAGAAAATACAAAAAAGATCCTAAAAAGAAATTTCGGATGGATATTAAATCCGGTAGAGATATTCAGGTGCTGGATGAAATTATAGAGTATACCAATAATAGTTTTATAGAAGCTGATATAAAGAACAGACTAGAGAATAGAATAAAGGTACTTATAAAAGACTATGACAAAACAACTAATGAATGGTTTATAAAGGAAAATATAATATCTTATTTAAATCATTATTATGAAGTTTTACGCAATCTGATCTGTGAGAATGGACTTTTGGAGACAGAAGGAGTGGTAGAAGAAATACTGGTTCCGCTACTTAAATTGGGTGTACACTGGGATGATGAGAGCAATAATGGAGAAATCAGTCTGAATTCCCCGGTATTTCTTTCGGGAATTAATATCATATATGATAAATTGAACGAATATCTTTATATGGAAATAGAAGATGATGAAATAGAAGAAATAATTTATAGAGAGATTTTTCTTAATAAAATAAAGCAAATGTTCCGCTACCATATTATAAGAAAAAAAAATGGAGAACTATGTAATGCCGCATTACCTCCTTATAAAGAGGATGATGGTAATATAAGGATGCGTTTGCCGGTGAGACCACTCAGTGATTATAATAGTTTTCAGGGAATCAGAGAACTGCGTCTTGCCGAGAAGATATTGTTTGAGTTGGAAAATCTGGGCAACGAAAAACTGGATGAACTGAAAAATAGACCCTACCGTGTTTATCTTCTGGGTGATATTTATGAGAGACCAATGGAGAAACTCATTGATTATTTAGAGAAAGCATTATCGAAAAAACGCATTTACAAGAAACTCAAAACAATAAAAATTGATTTTTGGGTATATACTCTTAAGGCGGAACAATTTAATAATATAAGTAAAGGAAACTACAATTGTAAATTTGTCGTATATGATAATACAATTCAGGAAAGACCAAAGTTGGAGTCTGTGTTGAAAGTTGGAGATTTGTTCTTTTTCCTTGATAATTGCCAGTTATATGATATGTATGTAGAGGAAATAAAGGATTTGATTGTTTTCAGACAATACATTTCTTATGATACGTATGAGGAATATTATAAAAATAATCCGCCACAGGATTTGACATTAGATTGCAAATTTATGGAAATGTATAATGCTCTTGTGACATATGCCCGTACAGGTCAATTGGGATATACGAAGAAAAAAGTAAAAGAAGTAATCGTTAAATATATTCGTGATTATATTAGTAAAGAAAACGGCAAAACAGCATATGTTTACATTTCGGATCTCCATGCGGTCAATGCATTGAAGTGCATAAAGGAACGAATTGTAAGGATAGAAAAGTATAACCAAAAACAAATAGGAATTATAAGATTTTCGGGAGAAGATAAACAAAAACTGCCAATACATTTTTCGACAAAAGATCGAAACGATGAGGGGAGTTATATTCTGGTGTTTAATATGTGGCAATTTGTAAAGCATATTGCACTGAACCAAAAACATCAATTCGAAAAAGAGTTCTTGTCAGATACCCAAAATCAATTGCTGGATGAGATTTATATTGGAATTGATTATACAAACTGGGAAACGGAAATAAACATAAGTTATTGGAATAATAATGAAGGCGAGATAGACTACACAAATCTTGACCGATTTATAAGAATAATACTGGCGAAAGTATTTTCCGGTGAAGACAGGGATATGTATCAAAAGTATTTGAAAGAGTCCTTTGTATCTTTCCTGTATGGTACGGTAAAGTCAGTAGAAGATTTAATTTTTCTGCATATTTTTAAGAACAAGGGAAAACAATTGGGAACATTAAAATTTGCAGAGCGAAAATATTGGGATGAAAAACTTAAAAGATTCTATAATGTGGACTGCAAATATTCATATAAGAAAATCTACTGGGAAACCATTGAAAAATTTGATGTAACGACAGTAGATTTGATAAAGCAGTATCTGATAATGAATGCGATAAAAGAAGACAGTTATTATGTAGCACTTAATCGGAAATATAATCCTGTGAAAAAATTATTGACAGATATTATAGATGCCTGCAAAAATATTCAATATGCAGATTCTGATTTATATGAAAAATGTCTGGATAGAAAACAAATAATTAATTAAGAGGGGGATAAAACCATGGGGGAAACAAAAGAATATATAACCTATAATGTTATTGATTCAATCAAAGGCGGGTGCGGAAAAACAACTTTGGCAATCATACTCACAGAATATCTGGAGAGGTATAGTGCTGGGGTGTGTGGTCATGCCTGCCTTTTAGACATGGATTTTCTGGGGACAGGGCTGGTCAACCTGTTTGTAGGTGCAGGCGGAAAGGAAAAACTAGGAGATGGATGTATTTATGTAACGGAAAAAATTAGAGGATATCATGCCGATAATAAACGATACATTATTCCAATGACAATAGGGAACAGAGATAATCAAAAAATATTATATGTGGGTTT
Organism: Roseburia sp.; assembly: GCA_030844625.1. Lineage (GTDB taxonomy): Bacteria > Bacillota > Clostridia > Lachnospirales > Lachnospiraceae > Eubacterium_G. The sequence goes on from JAUUNJ010000058.1 coordinate 5,824, forward strand.
CAGTGACCCAGATTACAGGACGAAAGGGGAATATCGTACCAGCTCAAAATCCAATTATTCTCAGGCATTACAATATGGTACTTTTCGTGCGGGGATAAAAAATGTACTTGAAATAAACAATTTGAATAGCCAGATTAATGGAAAGGTTGGAAGTGTGATTCTGGATATGTCACCCAGTGTGGATACGTATTCGGAGTCGGTAAAGGACAACCTGTTTGACAGAAAATACAGCAATTATATTAAAAAAGATGACAAACGCAATTATTTTCTGCTGGTTGGAATGGATCTGAGTCATATCCATGCAGCAGTTAAGTATCTTAAGGATTTCATAGATAATAACGAAAAATTTGCGGATAATATTTTCATTGTGTTTAATGACATAATGCATGTGATTGATGTAAATCCCAGTGCCGCTGACGAGTATAATATGAGAAGAAATTTATTTGAGCAGGCATTGGAAAAAGAACCACAGAAAGTAAAAGAAAAAATACATTTCCTTGCTCTTAATCCATATAGGAAATATCAGGAAACGGTATATGGAATGCATCCTTTGTGTGAAGAAAAGGCATCGGATATATTTTCGGATATTCCGACACCGTTTGCCTTTGCTGGCAAGTATGGTAATGAAATGAAAGAAATTGATACATATAAGAAAACAGATAAAAGCAGTGGAGCAGATGCGGAAAGTGAAGGGGAGGCAGACAGCACAGAAAAAATAAAAGAGGGGGAAGTGTTTAAATGGTTGATGGGAAAAGATATATCTTGAACTTGAAAAACATGATTAAGTTCTATGAGGAATTTGATGGGATAGATTTTATGTATTCCCTGGATGAAAAAGAAAAAAATTATGCTGATAAATATAGAAAAATAGAAGAAATCCATTCAGCATACTGGTTTTCGGAACTTACAAAGATGGAATATAATGACATTCAGGATAATCTTGATTTAATTTATGCAGATAAAAAGATATCGGATGATGTTGTGAAATTGTTTGATTTGATTAGAAACAAGGTAATTGATCAGTATCTTAACATAGAAGGTCTCGAGAGATTATATAGTGAAAAATATGTAGATTTTGAGTGGGACATGCATCTGGGAATTGATTTCAAAAAGCATAAGATGGGAGGTTATAGAGATCATTTTATCCATCAGGTAAAGAATGCATACTGTATACACGTACTCCTAGACAAATTTGAAGTGCTGGAGAATGTCCAAAACGTTTTAAAAGAACAGGGAAACAGTAAAATATCCCGTTATGTTTCACGATGTATAAAGCAGCAGATGCATCAGGGATATTATTACGGACATGAAGATTTAGAGGAATACAATAAAGAAGAATTTTATTTAAGAAATATAATCTATATGTCAAGCTATATGGCTGCGTTGCTTCATGACATTGGTTATCCAGAATCAAATAATACTGTTAATCAGAGAAGAATAACGGAATACATTGCCAATCTCTATAATACAGAAACATCGGGTTATAATTATGTGCGATTGAATGCATTGCTACAGAATTCTTTGTTGTTCAGGGTAGTTCCTTTTACGGAAATAAAAGGGAAATTATCAAAAGACAGACCGGATCACGGAGCGTTATCTGCTGTGATGTTTTTGTTGAATTTTTATGAAAACGGGGCAATACAGGGGCTTCAGCCGTTTAAAAAATGTGCAGTGGAACTGGCAGCACTTGCAATGTATAATCACACCAATGACTACAGTTACAAGAATGAAGTGAAAACCGGCGGATATATCAGAAATTCATTTCTTTTGAATCCTATATCATATCTATTGAGACTGGTGGATGACCTGCAGGAATGGGGCAGAATATATTTTGAACTGACGAACAGACAAAAACTGATTATATGCAGTGAATGCAAAAGTCCGATAATGCGGAAAAAAGATGTTCAAGGCAACAGTTTTTTTGTATGCAATTGTCAGAAACAGACTACAGATCAGGGAACGTTTTATTTGATGTTTGAACCTGATGGAAATTTTCCGTACAGAAGAATATGCAATGTAACGGTATGTGAAAATATGATGATTCAGAAAAATAACGATAGACTATATTTCTATTTAGATTATAGTTTGGATAAACTTTTAAACATAGCATATATTAATCCAAATTTTGCAAAAGGTCGTGTAAAAGATTTGAATTTGTTAAAAGAAATGCTGGATTATCAGCCGGAATTGCCTCAAATGAAACTGGGATATTTTGTGACGGCAAATCTGATTTTGATAAAGGTTCAAATATTAGGACAGTACCTGAAAAATCATATAAAGGAAATGAGGAATTTGGGAAAATTTGCCGGACAGTATGACAGGGAAGAAAAATATGGGATAGCTGCAGATGAGAAGGAACGGGCTGAAATATTGTCTGAATGGAATACTGCCAATAATGATATTAAGGCGTGCTTAAAGAACGAAATTGTAAACCTGCTGGATCAATTATATCCGGAAGAAACTACTTCGTGCAAGATTAGAGGGGAACTTAATATGGCGATTGATTTGTATCTGGAACTGTTAATATGTATGGAAATGCATAAAGATATTAATCAGCGCAGTGCCGTGGAGAAAACGTCCTTTTTTGATGGTAAATTTTTTCTGCTGTATGCCAAGGAACGTGAAATACTGAATCAATACACGGATGATGAACTGAATGGACTGATAAAGGATTGCATAAAGCAGTTTTGTTATATGTATGAGGATATAAGGGAAATTAAATCCAATCCACATAATTATTACAAGCAGTTTGAGAGTGATGATTATACATATGGATGCATTAAGCGGTTTCTTTCCGGACAAAGGTATGTACCTGTAATTCAGCGTGAAAATATCAGCATTGATGCGTATACAGATATGGCATTGTTTCGTGAAATGTTACAGATAAACAGCAAAAAACCAGCCAGTCAATGAGAAAAAACATAAAAAATAAAAGGATTATCAGACCCGATTATGGCAAATTAAAAGGGGTTGTGAAAAAATATCAAAATAATTATAAAACACTTCAAAAAGGGAATTATAGTGGTATAATACAGTTTATTAGAATGCAACATAATGAATATGCGAAAAGGCGAAGAAATAGAACAGATGAGATATTTAAAAAATATTGGATATAAAAAATCTTTGTAAATTGTTCGGAAAAGTGTAAACTTTTCCTTTCGCCTTAGCATATTATGTGTTAGAATAAGTATAGTATTTTTAGAGGTAGACAGGTATGGTAGGTTCGAATGTTTTACATTTTAGATATCGGGAAAATGAAACAAAGGATTTTCTGCTTCTGTCTACATTTTTTAAGATATGTGGGTATCAGATGGTTGAAGAACTGGTAGAAGATTATTCATTTATGCGATATGATGAGAGATATCATTATGATGTAAGTATCCTGCTTCCGCAGGTAAGTAGAAACGGTGCTTTTAACTATAATAATTCTAGAATAATCATTAGAATACCAGACGGCGGCAATATCGACAATATCATAGATTTTGTGTCGACTGAATTTTTTCGAAATGAAATTATAAATTATGATGAATATAGAGGAATGAAAAAAATTCAAGAGATATATATGAAGTGTGATTTATGTACTCATGAATATAACAGTCAGTATTATAAGTATGATGATATGCTTGCTGAGTGTGCGTATTTTGCATTTCAAAAAGCAGCTGATGACATAGAACAAATATATATATATAATTCAAATGAATTTGGAATTGGTGCAGAAATTATTTTGAAGTTTGCATCTTGTTATTGTGCCGGAAGAGTAATTGAAATGGGAAAAAGATTAAAATATAGAGTCAAATATCAGCTTTCAATATTGCAGAATGTTTTAACAGAAATTTTAATGAAAGATTATACTTTTTTATCGGCTTATGAATTAAAAGCAGATTTGGCAGGTTTAGGGAGTGATTCGTTTGAAAATGTAGAGAGTTATTATAATAAATATTTTGTAAGAACTCACTTTCATGCGTGTGCGTCAAATGCTTATTATAAATTGGGTAAATATGCTGAAGAACAAAGATTGACGAATGAATTAAAAAAATATTATTATAATGCATATGAGATAAACTATGATAACTATAGAGCAGTTTACAAACTGGCAATGTATTATCAGTATATTCAAATACAGTATGCCAGAGCGCTTAAGCATTATCAATATATAATAGATAAATTTGAAAAAAAATTCCAAAGGGGATTTATTCAGCCTATGGAGTTAGAATATCTGTTCAAGAGTTATTTTAATTGTGGTTTGATTTTAGGGGATAGATTGGGGGATTTGTTTCAGGCACGGTATTTTTTTGAAAAAGCAGAATCTATAGAAAATACACAATTAAATCAAATGAAATTCATGATTGATTTTTATGGTCCTTATGCACAGAGTTATCTTGATAAAAGCTTGAAACGTCTACCAACGCACAGAGCAAGACTAAAAAAAGATACTATGCAGGTTAATTAAAAGATATTCTGTATGAAAATAAAAAGAATGTTTTGTAGACAAATGCAGGGCACCACACAGGTAAGTTAAAGAAAAAGGGGGAGATACTATGGCGAGCGATATAAATAAAGGAACACACCTGTTAAATTTATCAGAAGATATTGGGATTAATTATGAAAGAATATCTGAGTTTTCAACTTCCACATTCCGAGAAGTGTATTATGAAGCGTTTAGAAAAACAATAAAACTAGTCGAACAAAATAAACAACTATCTCAGAATAATTCATGGGAAAGCGAACGTATATATAATGTTATACCGTTTTGGGGATCGCGAGGTGCAGGAAAAACATCTGTGATGAAATCATTTGTTGGAGAACTCG
>JAUUNJ010000059.1 GCA_030844625.1 Roseburia sp.
TCTGATATTTTGTTGTTCCATCAGAAATCACTGCCGCCGGTGTATCTTTGTCTTTTCCTGCAAGAATTAATTTTTCTGCAATATCTTCCAAATTAGAAAGACCCATTAAAAATATTAAAGTCCCCTCGGTTTTTGCCAGAGTTTCATAATCATAATCCGGACTTCCCATCGAACTTTCCGTATGCCCTGTTATAACATGGAAGCTTCGGCTTACACCTCTATGGGTTACCGGAATTCCCACACTTTCAGGAACCGATATGGCAGATGTGACTCCCGGTACAATCTCAAAAGGAATCTTATATTGATTCAACGCTTCTATTTCCTCTCCACCTCTTCCAAATACAAAAGGATCTCCCCCCTTTAGACGAACCACAATTTTGTGTCTTTTAGCACACGCCACTAAAATTTTATTGATTTCTTCCTGATTTTTGTAATGCTTTCCTGCTTCTTTTCCAACATAAATTTTTTCACACTCTAAAGGCACGTAATCCAAAAGTTCATTGGCTGCCAGACGGTCATAAACGACCGCATCACATTTTTTTAATTTTTCTATTCCTTTCAGGGTAATCAGTTTCGCATCCCCGGGTCCGGCACCAACCAGATATACTTTCCCCATCTTTGCCTCCATATATTTACATACTATATATTTTTAATCTGGAAAACCAGACTTTCTGCCAGTTCCATCCTTTTGTCAACCTCCGCACTTCCAGACTTTCGGTAAATTTTTCCTGAGATTTCTCCGGCAATTCTTATTTTAATCCAATCATCACAAACCTGAGATATTACGCCAATTGCTTCATTACATCCCACATTCAGTAACTCAAGAATTTTTCTCTCTGTTTCCAATTCCAGCCATGTATTCCGGTGTGAAATTTCCTGCACCATTTGACTAATCTCATCATTTTTCCTTCCTTCTATAGCAATAATTCCCTGACCGCCTGCCGGTATCATTTCCTCATGGGAAAAATAACGGTAATTAAATTTTTCTTCTCTGGTAAGCTTCAGCCTTTCCAGTCCTGCCGCAGCCAGAACCGCACCATCAAACTCTCCCTCTAAAACCTTTTTCATCCTTGTAGGAACATTTCCTCTGACCGGACTGCAATGAACATTGGGATAGTGCAGCTTTAACTGAAACTGGCGTCTGAGGCTTCCGGTACCAACCCTGATTTCTTCTGATTGGCATCCCTTTTTTGTGACCAGTACATCTCTTACATCACCTCTAGGCATTACGCCTGCAATTAACAGCCCATCCGATAACACCATTGGCATATCTTTGGCACTGTGTACTGCAAGATCAATGGTTCCCTCCAGCAATGCCTCTTCAAACTCTGTAATAAAGGCTCCTTTTCCGCCAAAATCAGCCAAAGGCTTATCCAGTATTTTGTCGCCTTGCGTACGAAGTATTATCTTCTCTATTTTCAGATTTGGAAACTTCTGCTTCAGTGCATCAATCACCATATCTGCCTGTACAAGTGCAAGTTGACTTCCCCTTGTACCTATTCTGATAGTCCTTTCCCTATTCATATTCCTCTCCATTCAGATGCTTAATAACCTGCTCCACAAACTCTACCGGAATCTCTCCATTATGCTGGATTCCATATTGAAACAACTGCTTAAAAACCTCTTTTCTTTTTTCCTGACACGCATATTCTAAAACATATTCCCGATGCCTGCCCAGACTTTCTATCATTCTACCATAAAAATCCGGTATGCTTTTTTCAATCTTATTTTTAATATTGGCAGCCGCCACCGGACTTTTCCCCCCTGTTGAAATAGAAATAATCAAATCATCTTTCTTAATCAATGCGGGAAAAATAAAGGAACATGCTTCTTTCATGTCTACAGCATTCACTAAAATATTGTTTTGTCTGCATAAATCTGAAATATAATGATTTAAATTCTGATCATCTGTGGCAGCAATCACAAAATCTCTTTCTGCAATGTCATCATCCTGAAAACTTCGCTCATATATTTCTATTTTTCTGTGATTTGACGCAAGTTGGCACAGTTCCCCACAGACTTGGGGACTTACCACATAGATTTTAACATCATATCCGGACAATATTTTCACCTTGTGAAAAGCGATTGTCCCACCGCCCACCACAAGGCAGTTTTTATCTGTTATGTCTATCATAAATGGAAAATATGCCATTGTTTACCTTTCCTCCGCAGCAAAGTAGATGGAGTTTTCCTTACCTCTCACCTTTCATTTCTTCCTGATATATTTTGTTCAATACTTGTAAGAACTGTTCACTATCCAAAATATCTTTCAGATAATAAATCATTTTGTCAAACCATTGTTCATCCTGCCGCCGAAGGGCTTTGCCCTGAGGGGGCTTTTCCTCATCCTGCCGCCGAAGGGCTTTGCCCTGAGGGGGCTTTTCCTCATCCTGCCGCCGAAGGGCAACGCCCTGAGGGGGCTTTTCCTTATCCTGCCGCCGAAGGGCTTTGCCCTGAGGGGGCCTTTCCTTATCTCTTCCTGACATTTTAACCTTAAAATTTAGAACATACAACTCTTTCATAACGTCATTAACGTATTTTTCTATCATATGCTTTACTTTTTCTACCTCTCCCTGTTTGATGTTACTGTTTTCTTTGGAACGTGTTTTAAAATAGTCAATATCCAGCAGGAAAATCTGTTTTTCTTCTCCAATTTCTTTATCAATATCGTAAGGAACTGCCAAATCAATGAGCAAAAAATTTCTATCCTTTTCCCTATCTTGCCGCCGAAGGGCAGCACCCTGAGGGGGCTTTTCCTTATCTTGCCGCCGAAGGGCAACGCCCTGAGGGGGCTTTTCCTTATAATTAACAAATTCTTGTTTTGTAAGTGTGTAATGGGGACTTGACGTGGCACTGACAATCACATTTACCTCTTTAATGTACTCATATCTGCATTCAAAATCAATCCACTGTACTTTACTGTTGTTCTGAAAAAACAACTCATTCTCAGAATATTTTTTTCTTTTTGTTGCAATCACATGAATCCCTTTGGATATCAGATTTTTTACTACGATGGAGCCGATTTTTCCAGTGGCACCAATCACAAGTACTCTGCCTTTCTGCCCCACATCAGTTTCAGAGTTTTCCTTTTGCACATCAGAGAGGTTGTCCTTCATATAATTTTCAATTGTATTGGCTGTCAGGGTACCGATGGAAATCGGTGTCTTGGAAAGTTCTGTTTCAGATTTTGATTGTTTGGCACAATGGAAACTGCTCTGAAAAATAATGTTCAATTCGCTGTCTGTGAATCCATTTTCTTTGGAGAATAAGTATGACTCCTTTACCTGATGAAGAATTTCATCCTCTCCCAATACCATGGAATCCAAACCGCACGCTACTTTAAACAAATGCCTTACTGCCTTTTTTCCCTCATAATAAAGGCTGTATTTTTTTATAATTTCCCTGTCAATCTGCTTAAACTCTGACAACAGATTTTCTACTGTCTCTCTCCGAATGTTGTCACCGGTCAAATACAATTCACTGCGATTACAGGTAGAAACGATAACACCACCTTTTATGGAATTCTCCGTCATCAATTCTGACAGAAATATTTTTTTCTCTTTTTCCGAAAATGCAAACTGCTGTCTCAACGGCAATGGAGTTTTCTTAAAGTTTACGCTAATGCAGAACATATAAACCTCCCTACAAAAACCTCGTAATGTAAAATCAAATGTAATATATAATGAAAAAGAACCTAGTTCCCACTCTCACTAGGCCCTTTATATATTAGCAAAAAATTTATCTTTATGCCATTTTTATCCATTAATCTTCAATATACTCAATTTGATGAATCGTCACATTTTTCTCTTTATCAATTCCAAATGCCTTAAGTACCGGGTTCTCTCTCTCCTGCAGAGAAAGAATCAAATATTCAATGGATGAATCATAGGCAAGTCTCTTATCCTCTTCTGATGGTCTTGAGGGCGATTCCGGATGTGAATGAAAATTTCCAATGATTCCAACACCTTTTGCTCTGGCATCCTTTAATGCTTCCAGTTGTTCTTTCGGATCCATGGAAAAATGCTCATTACTGGCATCAATGTTTGTCAAAAGATATACCTTGGTAACTGTTTTCACATCTCCCTCAACCGTTCCCGCCAGAAGACCACACGCCTCGTTGGGTAATCCTTTTTTGCAATAATCAAGAATTCTATTATAATCTGATTTTTTTATTTTCAGCATATTATATCCTCCAATATGTTACTTCAGGTCACACTCAGCCTGTTCGTAATCAATCAGTTCCGTAATTGTAGGATGTTCACTGCAGACTGCACAGTTATGATCACCTGGAAGTTTAATTGTATGAAACTCCATTTTCAACGCATCATATGTAAGTAATTTGCCTGTAAGCAATTCTCCCTGTCCAATGAGGTATTTCACCGCTTCCATTGCCTGAAGACTTCCAATTACACCACCCATCGCACCAATAACACCTGCCTGCTTACATGTAGGAACTGCATCCTTTGGTGGTGGATTCTTAAATACACAACGGTAACATGGACCTTCTCCCGGAACATATGTCATAAGCTGGCCCTTGAAACGAATAATTCCTGCATGTGAAAATGGTTTCTTCGCCATGACACAGGCATCATTAATCAAAAATTTTGCCGGAAAATTATCTGTTCCGTCAATAATAAAATCATAATCCTGAATCAGCTCCATAATATTACTTGAATCTACAAAAGTTCGATATGTTTTTACTGTAACATCAGGATTAATTGCCTCCATTGTTTCTGCGGCAGATTTTACCTTTGCTTTTCCAATATCGGCTGTTGTGTGGATAACCTGCCTCTGGAGATTGGACAAATCCACCTCATCGGCATCCACGATGCCAATGGTTCCAACACCTGCTGCTGCAAGATACAAAGCCGCCGGAGCTCCTAATCCTCCTGCACCGATAATCAGAACTTTACCATTTAATAACTTTTTCTGTCCCTTTACGCCAACTTCTTTTAAAATAATATGACGGGAATAACGCTCTAACTGTTCATTCGTAAAAGCCATTATCTAGCTCCTCCTCCCATGAAATATAAAAATTCTACTGCATCATTTTCTTTTAATACTGTTGTAGGAAAATCTTCTCTGTTGACAAATTCATCGTTGATTGTTACTGTCACGTATTCTGCATTTTCAATGTCTTCTTTTTCAATTAATTCTGACACATTCATTCCTTCTGAATATTCTTTCTTTTCACCTGCTACTGTTATAATCATTTTTTACCTTCCTTTCTATACCTTTCCGCCGAAGGGCTTTGCCCTGAGGGGGACTCTCCTTACTTTCCGCCGAAGGGCTTTGCCCTGAGGGGGACTATATATATGGTTCAAACAATTCCACAATTGTTTCTTTGTCTGCAAAACCACTCATTCTGTTTACTTCCTCTCCGTTTACAATGAAAACTAACGTGGGCGCAGACATTACCTGATACTTTTCTGCAAGCTCTGCATCATAATTTACATTCACTTTGTAAACATTGATTTTATCCTCATATGTATCTTCCACATCTCCCAATGGTCCTGCCATTCTCTTACATGGAATACATGTATCGGAATAAAAATCCAACAAAACCGGTTTATCAGACTTTAAAACCTTTTCTTCAAAATTATCTGCATTTACTCTTAAAGCCATATCTTTTTCCTTTCAGACTAATATCTATTCTTCCACTTTCTTTACAATGAGTGTATAAGTTCCGTCATCGTTTGTATTCAGTTTCAGAATCTGATGTCCCTCTTCTTTAATACTTCTTGGTACATTTTGAACAGGCTCTCCATCATTCATGCGGATTGCAAGAATCTGTCCGTCATCTAACTCCTCCAATGCTACCTTTGCCTTAACAAATGTTACAGGACAAACCACATCTGTAATATCTACTGTATCATCAATATTGAATTCAGCCATCATATGCCTCCTTTAAAACTTCCTGAAATTTATCTATTCCCACACGATCCAATGTAAATTTAAAACGCTCGCTCGGATTTGCATAATCATCAAAGAACTGGATTGCCGCATCAGTCACACGGAATAACTGCTCCTCTGATTTAATCAGTGGCAATAAAGTCTTTCCCTTGCTGATAGAGTTGCCAAAGGTTCCTCCAAAAGAAACAATATAAGCAGATTCTGCATCCCATGCATCCGTAGGACATGACTTTACACAACGTCCACAGAAATTACATTTATCATAGTCAATAATCACCTGACCATCCTCTATTGTAATTGCATTTTCCCGGCATACCTTGGCACATAATCCACAATTTATACAGGCTTCCTCTTTCCACTTAACATCCAACGCTCCCTTGATTCCCACGTCATTTTCTTCTGCCTTCAGGCAGTTATTCTGACATCCGGTCACGCCAAACTTAAACTTATGCGGAAGTTCTCTTCCAAAATAACGGTCATTCAATTTCTGTGCTATATCTGTGGTATTAATATTACCACTGGGGCAGATTTCACTTCCCTGACATGCTGTTACTGTGCGGACACGGGGACCACATACCCCCGGCTTACAGCCGCCCTCTGCCAACGAATCTTTTACATCCTCAATATCATCCAACTTAATAAAAGGAATCTCCACACCCTGTCTGGATGTCAGATGCACATATCCATCGCCATATTCTTCTGCCACTTCAGCTATTTTTTTTAAATTTTCTGCTGTCAGTGTACCACCAACAACTGCAAGACGAAGCGAAAAATTATTTTTCTGCTTTTGTCTCATAAAGCCGCCCTTTTTCAAGGTTCCATAATCCACCCCTGCCATGTTATCTCTCTCCTTCTATTGCATTTTTAAAATCATTTTTTAAATCTTCTATTTCCTCAATACCAACGCTGATTCGAATCAAATCTTCATATACACCCGACTGTATCTTTTCTTCTTCTGACAAATGAAGCGCAATCGTGGATGCAGGATGAATTACCAGTGTTTTTGTATCTCCTATGTTTGATAGAATAAGCGGTATTTTTAAGGAATTAATAATGCGGAACGCCCTGTCCCTGGTTCCTACGCGAATTGTCACAATAGCACCATATCTGCCTCCCAACTGTTTCCGGGCAAGTTCATAATACGGATTCTCCGGAAGTCCCGGATAGTTTACTGTGATTCCTAAATCCAGACCATCAAGAAATTCTGCAAGCTTTAGTGCATTATCACACTCACGTTCCATTCGAAGTCCCAACGTTTCAAGACCCAGATTGTTTAAAAAAGCATTTTGTGGAGATAAACACGCTCCTGTGTTTCGAAACAATCCGTTGCGAAGTTTTGCTATGTATCCAAATGGACCGAATTTTTTATAAGGTATCATTCCCGGATAACGTTCATCCCATTTAAACTTTCCTGCATATGTCAAAATTCCACTGATGGCATCGCTGTTTCCATTTATATATTTAGATGAAGAATTCACCACAATATCTGCCCCCAGGGAAATCGGCTGCACCAGATAGGGCGTTGCCATAGTATTATCCACAATAAGCGGAAGCTTATGGGAATGTGCCATCTCAGCCACAGCAGCAATATCTGTTACATCAAGTTTTGGATTACCGATTGTCTCTGCAAAAATCAGTCTGGTTTTATCCGTAATCAATTCCTCATAAGCAGAAGGTTCATTTTCTTTTACATATCTGGTTGTAATTCCAAATGCTTCCAGGTCCTCAAAAAGTTCTATCGTTCCTCCATAGAGCCCTGTGGTCGCCACAACTTCATCCCCTGCACAAAGAATATTCATAACAGCATTGAACAACGCTGCCATGCCCGATGAACATGCCACGCTGCCGATACCGCCTTCAAGCTTTGTAATGCGTTTCTCAAAGGCTTCTACCGTAGGATTATTTAATCTGGAATAGCAAAATCCCATTGCCTTATTATCAAATATCTTTTCCAGTTCCTCGGCACTATCATATTGAAAGGCACTGGTCTGGTAAATTGGAACATGGGTAGCCCCAGCGGGATTTTTATCATCAAATCCATGAAGTAAAGTTGTATTAAATCCACCGTTTATCATCTGTTGGCTCCAATCCTGTTACTCATTATAGTTTTACAACATAATTTCCTTTTTTCTATCGTACACATATTAACCTTTAATTCCTACTTTGTCAATAGGTTTTTAGTAATATTAATTACAAGTTTGCATTCTTACGTGGTTTTGCAGCACTTCATAATATCCATTTGCCGTCTGGAATAAACAGACTTCGCCTGTTTTCTCTGGTCAAATTCCATTCTGTATCAAAATACCCTCAGGAGAATTCCTGAAATTTCCGATTCTCCTAAGGGTAATTAAATTTCTGGCATTGACAAAAAGACTATTTGTTAAATAAAGACGTGGATAAATATCTGTCTCCTGAATCAGGAAGCAGTGCAACAATGGTTTTTCCTTTATTCTCAGCTCTTTCTGCCAAAATAGCAGCCGCCTTAAGAGCTGCACCGGAAGAAATTCCCACAAGTAATCCTTCACTTATGGCAAATGCTCTTCCCTCTTCAAAAGCATCTTCACTGTCAATTGGGATTACCTCATCATAAATCCCGGTATTCAATACTTCCGGAACAAATCCTGCTCCAATCCCCTGAATCTTATGCGGACCTGCTGTACCTTTTGACAACACAGGGCTTGTAGCCGGTTCAACTGCTACAATTTTCACATCCGGATTTTGGGATTTTAAATATTCCCCAACGCCTGTAATTGTTCCACCTGTACCAACACCTGCAACAAAAATATCTACTTTTCCTTCTGTCTGTTCCCAGATTTCAGGTCCTGTCGTCACTTTATGGACTTCAGGATTTGCAGGGTTCACAAACTGTCCAAGAATAATAGAACCCGGTGTAGATTCTTTAATTTCTTCCGCCTTTGCAATTGCCCCTTTCATACCTTTGGCACCTTCTGTTAATACCAATTCCGCACCATAAGCTTTTAGCAGGTTTCGTCTTTCAATACTCATGGTATCCGGCAAAGTAAGAACCGCCCTGTACCCTTTTGCCGCCGCAACTGCTGCAAGACCTATACCTGTATTACCGGATGTTGGTTCAATAATCGTAGCCCCCGGTTTTAAAAGACCCTTTTTCTCAGCATCTTCAATCATGGCAAGTGCAATACGGTCTTTCACAGAACCTGCCGGATTAAAATACTCAAGTTTTCCTAAGATTGTAGCATTTTGAATGCCGGCTTTTTCAGCATAACGGTTTAATTTTAATATAGGCGTATTTCCAATTAATTCCACTGAACTTTCTTTAATCTGACTCATATCTTAACTCTCCTTATTAATAAAACTTTAAAATCCAGATAATTCCTATATATCTAGTAGGGATTATATGAAACAATTATAGGTTCTATGCATGCTCTTGTCAAGTTATTTCCTATATTCTCCATATTTTTTTCGTATCATATCCCCCAATTTCCCAATTTTTCCCCATGTATGTTCAAAAAAGATTTCATATGCCGGACACAAGTAATTCAAATCTAATGGGGAACCCTTCGTTGTTTCGCGCCATCTTCGGCATCCTCCACGACATAGTGAAAAATATTGACAACTTTTACATTTTTCAGATACCTGATTGGACTGTTCCACAAAACTTTTTGCCTTATCTGTAGAGAGCAGACTCTGAAAGGAATCTTTTACGGTTCCCAGTTTCCATTGATCCATACAGTAAAAATCACATGGATATATACTGCCATCACCTTCTACTACAAAATAGCAAGTGCAATGTCCATTCATCCCGCACTCTTCTGCCGGATATCCTGCTGCCATCTGTGCCAGATTAGAAAACATTCGGATGTCCATCTGCTCTCCCTGACAGAAATCCTCATACCAAAGGTCAAAAAACTCACATAAGAATTTACCGTATTCTTCTACATTTAAAGATGCATCGGAAGTAACAGCATTCCTTCCCGGCTCATCCATACACGGAATCAGCTGAATAAATAAAAACTGATTTCTTTTATAAAATTTATATAGGTATGATGCCTTTCTGGCTGTTTCATTGGTGATAACACTAAGAATATTGTAATCTACCCCATGCTTTCGGAAAAGATTTATCGTCCTCATAACAGGATCAAAGGTTCCCAGCCCTTTCACATCCTTTCGATAAGCATCGTGATACTTTTTCGGACCGTCCAGAGACAGACCAACCAGAAAATGATTCTTTGCCAGAAATTCTGCCCACTCATCATCTATAAGCATTCCGTTTGTCTGAATGGTATTTTCAATTATCAGATTTTTCGTATTATACTTCTTCTGCAGCTCCACAGCTTTTTCAAAGAAGGGAATGCCTGCCAGAGTAGGCTCTCCTCCCTGAAAAGCAAAAGAAACATAATTTTCTGCATAATCAATTCCCTGAATAATTAATTGTTCCAGTGTCTCTTCGCTCATGAAACCTTTACTATATTCTTTCCGGTTACTGCTCAAGCACTTGTAAAAACAATATTTACAATCAATGTTACAATTGGCAGACGCTGGTTTTATTAAAATACTTGCTGCCGGCATATCCTATTCCTCCTTACCTTTCCGCCGAAGGGCATCGCCCTGAGGGGGACTTTCCTCGCCTTTCCGCCGAAGGGCTTCGCCCTGAGGGGGACTTTCCTCGCCTTTCCGCCGAAGGGC